>JAVBYH010000273.1 GCA_030824175.1 Bacteroidota bacterium
CGTGGTGGGCATCGCAGATGAACGGCCGCCATCTCTATCCGGGCCAGGCCGCGTACAGGATCAACACCTGGACCTCGATCTCCGAAGCCCCGAACCAGATCCGCCTCAACCGCTCGACGCTCAACCCGAGCGGCAGCGTGTGGTTCCGCGCAAAGGTCGGCCTCCTCGACAATCCGAAGGGATTCAACGATTCGCTGAAAACGAATTTTTACCGCTATCCCGCCCTGCTTCCCGCGATGCCGTGGAAGGATTCACTGCCGCCGCTTCCGCCGACCGATCTTGCGGCCAGCCGCGCCGCAATATACGTGGATCTCACATGGAAGAAGCCCGTCAAGGCGTCGGACGGAGACACTGCTCGCTATTATGTCATTTATCGGTTCACGTCGCCCGACACAGTCAACTTGAACGATCCGAGAGCGATCCGCGCCGTCACTTCCAGCGACTCGACGGGTTTCCGCGATGGATTCGGGATCTTATCGACGACGAAATTCACATACGTCGTGACCGCCGTCGACAAACTTCACAACGAAAGCCCGGCGGCGACGACGACAATCACGATCACCGGCGTCGAATCCATCGCCGCGGTGCCGACGGAATTTTCAGTCGATCAGAATTACCCGAACCCGTTTAATCCGTCGACGACGATTCGCATCCATCTCGCCGCCGGGGTGCGGACGTCCCTGAAGGTCTACGACCTGCTCGGACGCGAAGTCGCGACGCTTGTCGAAGGCGACCTGCGCGCGGGAACGCATACATACGAATTCTCCGGCACGGGACTCTCGAGCGGCGTGTATCTCTACCGTGTCGTCGCCGGCGAAAATGTCGTGTCGCGCCGCATGATCCTTCAAAAATAAATTCGGACAACCATGACAAAGAAAATATTCATCAGTGCAGTGCTCAGTGTGATGCTCATCTCGACCGCGTATGCACAGCCGCTTCCTTTAAAAAGAGAGGCGCGCGGCGCCTGGATCGCAACGGTGTCGAACATCGATTGGCCCACTGCGAACTCCACAGTGGATGTGCAGAAGAAACAACTGACGGCGATCTTCAACTCGCTCGCCGCGGCGGGCGTCAACATCGCCATCTTCCAGATCCGTCCCGAATGCGACGCACTCTACAATTCGCCCTACGAGCCGTGGTCCCAGTGGCTCACCGGCGCGCAGGGCACCGCGCCCGTTCCGCTATGGGATCCGCTCGAGTTCGCCGTGGCGGAGGCGCATAAGCGCGGGATGGAACTGCACGCATGGTTCAATCCATATCGCGCGGAACGCGCCGTCGGGAATTACACAACCGCCGCCTCGCATGTCACGAAATCGCATCCCGACTGGGTGCTGCAAGTCGGCTCGGTGAAGTTCCTCAATCCCGGCATGCCCGCCGTCCGCAACCACGTCGCGAAGGTCATCGCCGACGTCGTGCGCCGGTACGACATCGACGCGGCGCATATGGACGATTATTTCTACGTGCAGGGGATCTCGTCGCAGGACGCCGGCGCGTACGCGGCCGACGGCCGCGGGCTCGCGCTCGCCGATTGGCGGAGAGACAATGTGAACCTCATGGTCAAACAGGTCTACGACAGCATTCAGGCGATCAAACCGTGGGTGAGGTGGGGCATCAGTCCCTCAGGCATCTGGAAGAGCGGCGTGCCTTCCGGCATCTCAGGCATGTCGCATTACAACGAATTGTACTGCGATCCGCTCGCCTGGATGGAAGGGAAGTATATCGACTACCTCGCGCCGCAGCTCTATTGGAAGATCGGAGGCGGCCAGGACTATTCGAAACTCCTCCCGTGGTGGTCCTCCGTCATGAACGGCAGGCAGCTCATGCCGGGCATCGCGGCGTACCGCATCGGCACATCGACGTACGGCAGCGCGAACGAGGTCGGCAACCAGATCCGCATGTATCGCGCCGCCGGGAATGCGGCGGGGAACTTCCTCTATACGACGAACAACATCACGTCGAACCTGGGCGGCATCACCGATTCGCTTGTCAACGACATCTATCAGTACCGCGCGCTCGTGCCCTCCATGAACTGGAAGGATGCCGTCGCGCCGAATGCGCCGAGGAATGTGCGTTTCGGACGCCATCAAAATTCCCCCATCGCCACCCTCACTTGGGACGCGCCTGCGAAAGCGGCGGACAACGACACGGCGTTCATGTATGTCGTCTATCAGCCGGCAACGCCGTCGGCGGCCCCAACCGTTATCGACGACGCGCGGAACATCTCATCCGTATCGACGCTCCGCGCATACAATCCGTCGGAGTCGAAAAAGGCGTCGAAGCATTTCTTCGTCACCGCGCTGGACCGGAATCATAACGAAAGCGCCGGCAGCGCGGTCATCACGCTCACCCAGCTCCCTGCGCAGCCGCTGCTCGCCGTGCCGGCGAACAATGCGAAGGATCAGCTCTCCTCCGTGCTGTTCGCATGGAATTATGCGGAGGCATCGGGCGGGTACCAGCTCCAGATCGCGGAGGACTCGCTCTTCTCGTCCGTTTTCCTGTCGTCGATGCTTGGCGATACCACGTACCTCGTTGCGAATCTGAAGGGGGAGCGCGTGTATTATTGGAGGGTGAAGGGCACAAACGTCATCGGCGACGGGGCGTTCTCCGCCGTGCGGACGTTCACCACCGGTTTCCCGGCCGCCCCTGTGCTGCTCGCGCCGAACGACGTGCAGGTGAACACGCCGCTCACCGTGCAGTTCGTCTGGAAGACCAATCCCATTGCGTCGTCGTACAGTTTCCAGTTCTCCAACAGTGCTGATTTTTCTTCACTCATCAGGGATACCTCCGGCGTGAAGGACACATCCATCCTGCAGACGAATCTCGATCCGTACACGATCTATTTCTGGCGTGTGCGTTCGAACAACGCGGTGGGAATGAGCGAATGGACTGCGCGGAAGTTCCGCACACAGCAGGCGACATCGGTTGCGGACGAGACGAGTGTGCCGTCGGCGTTCGGTCTCGCACAGAACTATCCGAACCCCTTCAATCCCGAAACGACGATCCGGTTCTCGGTGAGCGGCACCGAGCACGTGCAGCTCTGCATCTACGACGTGATGGGGCGCACCGTTGCCACGCTCGTCGACAGGACCTTGGGGCCCGGCGTGTACACGACGCAGTGGAGCGCCGCCGCGGCGCCGAGCGGCATCTATTTCTATCGGCTGCGAGCGGGTAACTTTACCGATGTAAAAAAGATGTTGGTGCAGAAATAACGGCGATTTCAGCCGTGAAACGCATGAGTTTCACGGCTGAAATTATTTTTTATATTTTGTACTTGCATCTTATAGTGAATTTTGTGTAATATTGTATACAATCATATTGTATACAATATGTGCGCATCGCACCCATACAGTAGCCGCCTCCGGGGCGGCTCTTCATCGCAGCATCGATTATCAGCACGAATCATTCCACCATCACATTCAAAACGAATACACGATCTTCCGCGCATGGTGCGTGCGGCCATAACCCCGAAATGTTCATACTAAAAAATAGCGTTCTTCAGAGACCGGCGTCTGTGGTCATCAATGCGCTCATCTCGAACGTAAAGATCCAATAGGGAGACGAAATCCGTGAAACGAATTGCTACACTCTCACTTCTTCTCTTCATACTTGTCGCAGGCGCTCTCGCAGGCACCACCGGTAAGATCACCGGATCTGTCGTCGATTCCCGATCAGGGGAACCGCTTGTCGGCGTCAATATTCTCGTCGAAGGCGCACGCCTCGGTGCAGCATCCGGCATCGACGGAGGATTCGTCATCGTCAATGTTCCCTCCGGAGAGTACCGCCTCAGGGCCTCGCTCCTGGGGTACACATCGACGACAGTGACCGCCGTCCGCGTGTTCATCGACCAGACGACGGAGATCAAGATCCGGCTGTCCGAAGAAGCCATCCAGGCACAGGAGGTCGTCGTCGTCGCGCAGCGTCCAGTGGTGCAGAAGGACGTTGCCTCGAGCACGGCGAACATCTCGTCGAAGGAAATAGAGAGCCTCCCGGTGGCGAGTATCAGCGCCGTCGTCGGCCTCCAGGCCGGCGTGCAAGGCGGACTCGTCATCCGCGGCTCGGACAACGCGGACCAGACGGCGTTCATCATGGACGGTCTCACGCTGCGCGATGAGCGCAACAACAAACCGTACTCGGGCATCAGCCTCAGCTCCGTGCAGGACATTCAGGTGCAGACCGGCGGTTTCAACGCGGAGTACGGCAACATCCGTTCCGGCGTCGTGAACGTTGTCACGCGCGAGGGCAGCACGTCGAACTACACCGTGCAGGCCACCATGCGCATGAGCCCCCCGACGGCCAAGAACTTCGGTCCGTCGCCGTTCAACACGAACTCATACTTCCTCCGTCCCTTCCTCGATCCCGATGTGGCCTTCACAGGCACCGGCGCCAACGAGGAACCGGGCGCATGGGACAAATGGACGCGCCAGCAGTACCGCACGTTCGTCGGCTGGAACGCCATCTCGAAGGCCTCGCTTACCGATGCCGACCCGACGAATGATCTGACGCCTGAAGCGGCACAGCAGCTCTTCAAATTCCAGCACCGCAAGCAGGGCGACATCACGAAGTCCGATTACGATATCGACGGCGGCTTCGGCGGTCCCGTGCCCGTGGTGAGCTCGATGCTCGGCAATCTCCGCTTCTTCGCGTCCTTCAGGAACCAGAACACGATGTATCTCTACCCGATGGCCGAAGAGGGATACAAGGATTACAACGGACAGATCAAATTTACATCCGACCTCTCCACCTCCATCAAGCTGATGGTCTCCGGGATGGTCGGCCAGCAGACGGGCTCGAGCGACAACAATTCGGGCAACTCCGGCCTCATCCAGACGACGGGCGATATAGCCTTGCTCCTGAACAAGGCCAGCTATTCCGATCTCCAGATCTTCACGAACGAATATTACGCTCCCTCGACAGTCGACATGCGGAGCTTCGGCGCGAAGGTCACGCATCTGCTTTCCGCCGAATCGTTCTATGAAGCCAGCATCAATTACGTCGGCTTCGAATACAGCACCAACCCGGGCCGCAGGCGTGATCCGTCGAAGGTCTACCTCTTCGGCAACAGCTATTACGTGGACGAGGCGCCGTTTGGTTTCATCCAGGAGAATGGGGATTTCTTCTTCACACCGGGCTTCACGAACAAGTTCGGCCAAAGCGGTTCGCGCGACTCCAGCAAGATCACGAATACGACGACGAGAATCGACTACTCGAGCCAGATCAACAAGTACAATCAGATCAAGGCGGGCGCCGAACTCGTGCTCTCGAACAATAACTCGAATTACGCTTCGGTAAATGCTGTGAACGGGGCGGTTACACGTTCCTCGTGGGATACGTATCCCTACCGTGCGTCGCTTTATATACAGGATAAATTCGAATATGAGGGCATGATTGCGAATTTCGGTGTTCGTATGGACTACTCGAATCCGAATGGAAAATGGTATTCATTTGGAACATTCGAAGACGCTCTGTACGGAGGCAACGACACATTGCTCATCCGGACACCCATCAAAAAGAATGTGACATTCAGCCCGCGCCTTGGGGTAGCCTTCCCGATAACAGAATACGCGAAGCTGTTCTTTAACTATGGCCACTTCCGGTCGATGCCCCAGCCGGAGGATCTCTATATGGTCCGCCGTGATCCTGTGAGCAAGAGCGTTTCGCGCATCGCCGATCCGAACAATCCGCTGCCGAAAACCGTGGCGTATGAAATCGGCTACGAGCACAGCCTGATGGACGAATACCTCGTCCGCGTCGCAGGCTACTACAAGAACGTGTCCGACCAGATCACAACGTTGAACGTGCTCGGCTCGAAGGTCAATTACAGCATCTCCGTCCCGAATTCGTACGAGGA
>JAVBYH010000007.1 GCA_030824175.1 Bacteroidota bacterium
CGCCTTCGATCATGACAACGGCTGCATGAGGCTCGATGGCGGCATGCGCACAGTAGCCGTCGTAATACGTCGAGTCGACACGCACCGCGGATTCGGCGGCCCCTTTTTTCACATCCCCGTTCGCTGCGGCGATACGGCCCTCCGGCGACACGGACACAAGATGATCGAAGATCGTCGCGTCGTTGATTGTCGTCGCCGGCGTGTCGTATGTCGCAGTGATCGTCGCGAGCGCCTGCTCGGCCACATCAGGATACCGGTGAAGCACGGCGATAAAATCGCCATCGTGCACGACGACGACGTCCTTCATCGCCCTTGCGATCGACAGATCCACGCGGAGGAGCTTCGACGCATGCGACGGCGGACGGAGAATCTTTGCGTAGAGCATTCCGGGCAGACTCACATCCGCCGCATACGTCGCCATGCCCGTCACCTTCTCACTGCCGTCACGCCGCAGATGCGGCCGATTCACGATCGTGAATTCGGAAAATTTCTTCACGGGAACGCTGCCCGACGCGTGCCGCTGTATCATCGCGCCCTTTGCCAGTTCGCCGTAGGAGACACGGCGCGCCCGGTTCGCCTTGTCATACACGATTCCGCGCTCGACAGACAGGTCCGCTACCGCCACATTCAAGCGCTGCGATGCAAGTTCGAGAAGCATCATCCTGGCCTCCGCCCCCGCCGCGCGGAGTTTCGGACCGAACGACCGGGTAGACAACGATCCCCATGTTCCCGCGTCCCACGGACAGAGGTCGGTATCGCCCATCACCATCTGCACACTCTCCAGAGGGACATCTATTTCGTCCGCAAGCATCTGTGCAAGCGATGTGATGATCCCCTGTCCCATTTCGATCTTCCCCGTGTAGCACGAGACACGTCCGCTCTCCGCGATCCTCAGGAACGCGTTAAAATCCGTGGGCACGGTGCCCCGGTGCTGCGCGAAGGCGGTGAGGTCTCCAAGCGTGAAAAACAGTACAATCCCTCCGCCTGCGATCTTAAGAAAGTCGCGACGGTCCATCTCCATCCGCGTCCCGGAATCCGGCGCGTCGTTGTCTGTGCGCTCAACGTCCTCCATGTCAGGAACCCCCTTTCATGTCTGCAGCGGCGGCCACCGCCCGGATGATCCGTGTATGCGCGCCGCAGCGGCATAAATTATCCTCCATCCCGGCAGCGATCTGCTCCTGAGACGGATGCGGATGTTTTCGCAACAGGTCCACCGCCGTCATGATCATTCCCGGCGTGCAGTACCCGCATTGCAGCGCGTCGTGCTCGGCGAATGCCTTCTGCACGGGATGAAGCTCGGCACCGCGCGCCAGCCCTTCGATCGTCGTAACGCTCTTCCCGCCGACATCCCGCACTGCCATACGGCACGACCGGACAGCCTCGCCGTCCACAAGCACGGTGCACGAGCCGCACAATCCCTCCCCGCATCCGTATTTCGTGCCCGTGAGTTCCAGGTCCGTGCGCAGCACCCAGAGGAGCATCCGGCCGCCGTCCACCAGCAGGCTCACCGGTTCTCCATTGAGCGTAAACGTCACAGTCTCTTCCATTGCCGCCTCCTTCTGATGCATGGTCTGCTCTCGGTCGTCGAATGCAGGCTACTTCATCCCGCGCTTCTTTTTTTCGATGATGACTTGTATGTCCACGGATGCCGAACACAACGAACAGACATACCGCCGGGTCGTTTCATTGAAGTCGGGTTCGCGCGTCTGGCCGCAGTTCGGACATTTTACTACGAACGGTTTTTCCTGCCTGGGTTTTGCCATAAGAAAAATATCCTGTGCAGAGCGTGAATGTCATGCCGGCGGTAACGACGGATCCTGTTTTTCCCTCATCCGGGCCGTATGCTTCGGATACAGCCGGCTCGCACAGTCGGGACAGATGCCGTGCGAGAACTTCGCCTCCGAATGCTTCACGAGATACGACTCCAGAATGTTCCAGTATCCTTCGTCGTCGCGGATCTTCTTGCATGAGGAACAGATCGGAATCAGTCCGCTCAGCGTCTTGACTTCTGTCAGCGCCGTCTTTAAATCATTCAGCAGCCGCTCGCGTTCCTCGATCTGTTTCGTCAATTCACTATTCGCGGTTTCGATCTGATCGCTTCGCTCCTTGAGGATGGTCTGCTGGCGAAGGATCTCATCGTTGGCTTCTTTTAACTTAATGTTCTTCAGACGCACGACCTCCGCCTCGCGGCGCTCTTGTTCGGCGATCAGCTTCACCCGCTGCCGCTTCTGCACGACATGAATGCCTCCCGAGAGCAGCCCCGCGAATCCCAGTACAAAGAACACGTATGCCCACCATGTCTTCCAGAACGGGGGCATGATGACGATTCTGATCGATGCGCCCGCGGTGTTCCATACATTATCGTTGTTCGACCCCTGGACACGGAAGAAGTACTCTCCGGGCGGAAGATTCGTGTACGCCGCCTTGCGCGTGGTGCCGGCCGGCGTCCATTCGTTGTCGAATCCGTCGAGCATATACTTGTACCGGTTCAGTTGCGCCTTCCGAAAATTCAGTGCCACAAAGTCGAATGACAGCGAATTTTCGTTGTACGGCAGCACGATCTCTCGTTTCATCATTGCCGCCGTATCCAGCAGCAATGGCTTGTTGAAGACACTGATCGATGTGATGTACACCGGAGGAACAAACGTATTGTCCCGGATCTTTTGCGGATCGAACATGGTGAATCCGGCATAGCCTCCGAAGAACAGCGTCCCGTCCCTGTCCCTGAACGAGCTGTTCAGGTTGAACTCTTCTTCCTGCAGACCGTCGGCCGTCGAATAATTCCTGACCGTCATCGTGGATGTATGCAGACATGAGACGCCATGCATCGTGGCAATCCACATGTTCCCCCTGCCGTCGGGTTCGAGGCCGAAGATCGTGTTGTTCGTAAGGCCGTCGCTTTCGCCGAATCTGGTGAACACTCCCGTGCGCGGGTCGAACTTGTTGATGCCTTTGCCGTACGTGCCGATCCAAAGATTTCCCTGCATGTCTTCGCGTATTGGAGCACTAAGGTTGTCGCTCAGACTATTTGCCGATCGGGAATCGTGCACGAACTGCCTGAACGTGCCAGTTTCCCTGCTGTATCTGAAGATCCCCGCGCCATACGTTCCCACCCAGATCGTGCCGGTATGATCTTCGAAGAGGGCCCGAATGTTTGAACTGTTCAGCTTTGTCGTATCCCCGATAACCACCGGAAAAGCGGCATATCGTCCCGTGCGCCGATCGTACGTGCACAAGCCGGCTGCCGTACCGATCCAGACCAGGCCCGACCTATCCTCGATGATGATCCTAACCAACGCCTTGATGATGCCGTTCACCGCGGCGTCCGATGCGTCACACACGGTAAATTTTTTCGCGGCACGGTCGAAGCGCATCAGGCCCGCCCTGGACCCGATCCAATATTTCCCCTGCGAGTCTTCGAAGACCATCGTGATCACATTGTCTATCAGGCCCGTCCTTTCTCCGGACTGACGCTGGTAGCGCTCGCAGTGTTCCGTCACCGGATTGAAAATGTTGAGCCCTTTCATTGTTCCGAGCCAGATCAGGCCCTTGGCGTCCCGGTAGATCGAGCGGATGTTATTGTCGGAGAAGAGATCGACGCGGGGATTCTCGTTCCTGTACGTCTGAAAATGTTCCCCATTGGGGTCGAACTTCCCGATCCCCGTTGCGTACGTTCCCACCCAGAGATTATCCATCTCGTCGCGGTACAGCGACAATATCCGGTCACCGGGCAGACTCTTCGGGTCGCGGATGTTATTCCTCCATGTCGTTACCGCTCCCGTCGCCGGGTCCATGAATTTAAGCCCCGCTCCGTAGGTTCCGAAGATGATCCTGCCTGCAGCGTCCTCCGAGATCGCCATCACGGACAACGTGTCGAGCCGGACACCCGGAGCCGGGCTGCCGGAATTGTACCTCTGAAATTTTCCCGATGCACGGTCCATCCGCACAAGCCCGTCCGACAGCGTGCCGATCCAAAAACGGCCCTTCGCATCTTCATAGAAAGTGCAGATATAATCACTGGACAGCGAACCCGCCAGGCCCGGATCATGCCGGTAGACGGTAAACGACTCGGATGCGCTCTCGTATCTGCAGACACCGCCGCCTTCCGTGCCGGCCCAGAGCGTGCCGGCCTTGTCGATGAAGAGCGTCATCGTCGAGTTGCTGCCGAGACTCCTCGGATTGTTCGGATCGTGGACGAACCAGCGCTCTTTTTTCGTCGCACGGTCGATGCGAAAGACGCCGTTATACCGGGTACCCACCCAAATATTTCCCACGCTGTCTTCGACGAGCGACGTAATACTCTTTGGTTTGATGCCGTGGAGATAATCTCCTTCGCCGCGATAGAGCGAGAACCGGTTCGTCACCGGATCGTAAATATTCAGGCCCTCGGACGTTCCAACCCAGAGCCTTCCCGTGCGATCGCGCAACAGTGTGCGCACCGCATTCTGGGAGATCGATGTCGAATCGTCCTTGATATGCCGGTGAGGATAAAACGAGTAGCCGTCGAATTTATTCAGCCCGTCATCTGTGCCAAACCATAAAAACCCCTGCGTGTCGCGGAGGATGGTCCAGACGGAATTTTGCGAGAGACCGTGCACAACGGAAAGATTCGAAAATTTTGGAGAGATCCCCGCGCATGCATCGGCAGCGAGCAGGATGAAGAGGAGCGTACGAATGCGAAATGCTATCAACACCGATCCGGGCATATGACCGTTACACAGGGAAATTGAAAAGAAATGCTCCGGCAGCAGAAACCGTACCGGCAATAATCTTCACCAATATAAAGGAATTTATCATCGTTTGCCACGACGCCATTAATTTATCGTGTGTGGTATTATCGGTGCGTCCCATCGCCTCCTGGCCGGTCGGCGTGGAACATGAAAGCGCCCGAACCGGTATCGGGTCGGGCGCTTCGTGGTAATGACCGAGTGCTCCGGGCGTATCCGCACTTCTGCAGCGGCCGGATCAGTAACAATTCCTCCTGGCGCTCATTTTATTAGTGTAAGTTTTTTTATCGCGGAAAAATTTCCCGATTTCAACCGGTAGACATAGACGCCGCCGGAGAGCGGCGACGCGTCGAAGCGCGCTTCATGGATGCCCGCCTGCAGTACTCCATCGACGAGTGTCGTCACTTCGCGCCCAAGCAGATCATACACACGGAGCGTCGTGTGGTCCTGCGGTCCGGCAGGTATCGCGAAGCGTATCGTCGTAGCCGGGTTGAATGGATTGGGATAATTCTGCGCCAATTCGAATCGTTCAGGCAGGACCATCATCATCGCCTCAATCTCCCTGGAGTACTCGAACCCGCCATCCCTGTCGATCTGCTTCAGTCGGTATGTGTTCGCACCGGCAGACGCCGAGACATCGGTGTATATGTATGCATGATGAACAGCGGATGAGCCGTTGCCGGCGACGAATCCGAGTCTTTGCCATGAGGACGATGATGATCGACGTTCAATGTCAAATCCTGCATTGTTCGTTTCGGTCGCCGTCGACCAGTGCAACACGACACCGCCCTTGATCGCGGACGCTGTGAATTCCGTCAATTCAACCGGCAGTGCCGCATCCGTCGTGCCGAGCACGAGAAAATTTCCCGACGAGGGATTATACCCCGCACACGTCACAAGGAGGTTCGATCCCGTGTTGGCGCCAGCAAGGCTGACATACGAGCCGGCTGCCGCTGAACTCTGCGTGACCGTAAGCAATGGAGCAGTGGTAACAATGTCGTTATTGTTGGGAAGCGATACGGCGTTCGCCGGGTTTGCGGCAGTGCCACTGACGAGAGACGTCGCATAATAATGTTCCGTCGACAATGCCGTTAAGGGTGCAGAAAACGTAC
>JAVBYH010000163.1 GCA_030824175.1 Bacteroidota bacterium
GCCGCGCGCATCCGTCTTCCGCGCGCCTCACGTCTGCGACATGATCGTGAAACAGTTTTCCCCCATGAACGCCGCCGCCGTGACGACGACGATTGACGAAGCCTTGCAGGAACGGATCGCGCCGATCGTCCGGAATCATGTCCGCCGTCTCGTGAAAAAGAATGTGACGAATGCCGCAGTGATCGTGATCGAAAACGCGACCGGAGCCGTCCGCGTGCTCATCGGATCGAACGACTATTTCAGCGAGGGCACGAACGGCCAGGTGAACGGTGCGCTTGCGCTGCGCCAGCCGGGGTCCGCGATGAAACCGCTCATGTACGCGCTCGCGTTCGACAGGGGACACGCCCCTGCGGAGATCGTGGCGGATATTCCCACCGCCATACCGGATATTCGCGGCGACTATGTGCCCGAAAATTACGACAGGACGTATCACGGTCCCGTGTCCATCAGAACAGCGCTCGCATGTTCGTACAACGTGCCTGCAGTGCGCATTCTTCAATCCGTCGGAAAGGAATCATTTCTTGAAACGCTGCACAGGCTCGGCTTCACATCGCTGACGAGGACATCCGAATATTACGGATACGGACTCACGCTCGGCAACGCCGAGGTCTCTCTCTTCGAACTCACAAATGCCATGCGCGCGCTCGCGAACCGCGGCGAGTGGCGGCCGACGGTTCTCGTCTCCGCGGCAAGAATGTCCGACGGGACTCCCGTCACGCTTCCCGACGTTCCTGCGCCTACTGCAGTCTTCAGCCCCGAGGCCGCGTTCCTCATAACGGACATCCTGAGCGATCCGGCCGCCCGGCGACCGGCATTCGGGAACGCATTCCGCTTCCCGTTCGCATGCGCGGTGAAGACAGGGACGACGAAAGAGTATAAGGATAATTGGACGGTGGGGTACACGTCCCGGTTCACGGTGGGAGTATGGGCGGGAAATTTTAACGGGAGCCCGATGCAGGGCGTCTCGGGAGTGACGGGCGCTGGCCAGATCTTCACGGACGTCATGCTCCTGCTGCATTCCGCCCCGTACGGGACGGCTCCGGAGGAGTTCCGTACGCCGCGCGGCGTGGAGCAGCGGACGATCTGTCCGCGGTCGGGTTTGAAGCCGACAGACGCCTGTCCGAATCGTTCCACTGAATGGGTGACGAAGGATGCGCGCCCGACAGCATGTTCCGTTCATCGCCGTTTCAGTGTGCGCGGAGAACGCGGCGCTGCAGTCGACCGCGTCTATGAACTCTACCCTCCCGAATATGCAGCTTGGCAGCAATCCGAAGGCATCCCCGTGCCTCCGGCGGACGCCGTGCCCACTGCGAGATCATCAGGCATGCACGGCGCCGGCCGCGGATCACCTCTGGCCATCGCATCGCCGAACACCGGCGACCTGTTCAAGATCGATCCGTCGCTGCGCCGCGAATTCCAGACGATCACGGTACGCGGCTTCGCCCCCGCCGAGGCATCCGATGTCCGGCTCGTCATCGACAACGCCGCGAGCGTTCCCTTTCCTCAGGGCGGATATTCGTGGCGGCTCGAAAAAGGCGTGCATCACTTCCAATTAATCTGTATGTTGCATGAACGGCGTATCGCCGGCGGCATCGTCTCGATTACCGTGGAATGACCGGGCTTCTGCTCTTCAACAATTGAAAGGACTCGTATGCATATTCAATTTATCGGCGCGACGCACACCGTTACCGGCTCGATGCACATGGTGCACATCAACGGGAAGAAAATCATCCTGGATTGCGGCATGTTCCAGGGACGGCGAGCCGAAGCGGCCGAACGAAACAAGACGTTCCCGTTCGATCCGTCCTCCGTCAGCGCGGTAGTGCTGTCGCACGCGCACATCGACCACTCGGGCAACCTTCCGAACCTTGTGAAGCACGGATTTTCGGGACCGATCTTCGCGACCGCCGCCACTGCCGACCTCTGCCGCATCATGCTCATGGACAGCGCCTTCATCCAGGAGAAGGATGCGCAATTCGTGAACAGGAAAAACAGGAAAAGGGGATTCCCTCCCGTCGAACCCCTCTACACAGTCGCGGACGTGCAGCCGGCGCTCGACCTGTTCCAGGAGATCCCCTACGATACTGAATTCCCGATCATCGACGGGGCGCGCGGCATGTTCGTCGATGCCGGTCACATCCTCGGTTCGGCGTCCGTCGTGCTCACCCTCGACGATCCGGCGACGAAAAAGGAAATGAAACTCGGATTCACCGGCGATCTTGGACGTCCAAACCTGCCCATCCTCCGTGACCCGAAATTCATGGGGAACGTTGATGCGCTCATCAGCGAAAGCACGTACGGCGGCCGGTTCCATTCCACGAGCGAGGAAATGAAATCGCAC
The DNA here is from genome assembly GCA_030824175.1 of Bacteroidota bacterium. GTDB lineage: Bacteria > Bacteroidota > Ignavibacteria > UBA10030 > UBA8401 > CAISDA01. The sequence goes on from JAVBYH010000163.1 coordinate 2,342, forward strand.
TTCCTCGACATCATCAAACGCACAATGAACAAGGGCGGCAAGCTCATCATTCCCGCGTTCAGCATCGGCCGCACGCAGGACATCGTCTACAAGCTCAACGAGCTGAAGAACAGCGGCGCGCTTCCCGATATTCCGGTGTATGTGGACAGTCCGCTTTCGACGAAGGCCACGTCGATTTTCCGCAAGCATCCGGAATGCTTCGACGACGAGGCGATCGAGCTGCTCCGGAAAGACCCCGATCCCTTCGGCTTCGACCGCCTGACGTACATCGAAAATGTCGAGGAATCGAAACAATTGAACGAGACGACCGAGCCGTGCATGATCATCGCCGCTTCCGGGATGTGCGAGGCGGGCCGCATCGTGCACCATCTCGCCAACAATATCGGCAATTCTAAGAATACGGTGCTCATCGTCGGCTATCAGGCGGAGCACACACTCGGCCGGCGGCTCGTTGAGAAGGAACCCATCGTCCGTGTGTTCGGCGAGGAATACAACGTGAAATGCGACGTGGAAGTGATGAACTCCTTCAGCGCGCACGCTGACCGGAACGAATTGATGGCGTACTTCGACAACTTCGACCGCGAACGGCTCAAGAATATTTATCTTGTCCACGGAGACGAGGACCAGTCGGCGAAGTTCGCATCAGGGTTGAAGGAGAAGGGCTTCAAAAACGTGGCGGTGCCGGTGAAGATGGAGAAGGCGGAGCTGTAATACAGACAACGAACGCGGGGCGAAACACCGTTTCGCCCCGCGTGTGTTATTTCTTGTTCTCTTTGTGGTACTTCGCCGACGCCTTCACGAACTCCCTGAAGAGGGGGTGCGGCGTGAGGGCGCGCGATTTCAGTTCGGGATGGAACTGCCCGCCGACGAACCATGGATGATCCGGAAGCTCGATGATCTCGACGAGCGAGTTGTCGGGCGCCGTTCCGCTGAAGATGAGCCCGGCGTCGCTCAGCACCTTGCGGAATTTGTTGTTCACTTCGTAGCGGTGACGGTGGCGTTCATAGATGAGTTCTTTCTTGTATGCCGTGTACGCCTTCGTTCCCTTCATCACGGAACACGGATACGCCCCGAGGCGCATCGTTCCGCCGAGATTCTTCACGCCCCGCTGGTCGATCATGAGGTCGATCACCGGAAATTTCGTCTTGGCGAATTCTGTGCTGTTCGCCCCCTTCATGCCGACCACATTCCGCGCGTATTCGACGATGGCGCACTGCATGCCGAGGCAGATGCCGAAGAACGGGATCTTGTTCTCGCGTATGTGCTGGATCGCAAGGATCTTTCCCTCGACCCCGCGCTCGCCGAATCCGCCGGGCACGAGGACGCCTGAGACGTCTCCGAGCACCTCGCCCAGATTGTCCTTCGTCAGCTCTTCCGCCCGTATCCATTTGAGGTCCACCGCCACCTCGTTCTCCGCACCGGCATGGATGAACGATTCGTTGATGCTCTTGTACGCGTCCTTCAGGTCGGTGTATTTTCCGACGATGCCGATCGTGATGCGGTCGCGCGGCGCCTTGATCTTGTGCACCATGCGCGTCCATTTCCTGAGGTCCGGATGGCCTACCTTCATGTTCAGCTTTTCGAGCGCGATGCGGTCGAGCCCTTCCTTCTCGTACATGAGCGGGATCTCGTAGATCGTGTCGGCGTCGCGGCCCTCGATGACGGCTTCCGTCTCGACGTTGCAGAAGAGGCCGATCTTTTCGCGCATGTCCTGCGAGAGCTTCTTCTCGCTGCGGCAGATGAGGATGTCCGGCTGCACGCCGATCTCCTGGAGCATTTTTACGCTGTGCTGCGTCGGCTTCGTCTTCAGTTCCCCCGCCGCCTTGATGTAGGGAACGAGCGTCACGTGGATGCTGAGCGTGTTCCGTTTACCGAGCGAGAGCATGAGCTGGCGGATGGCCTCGAGGAAGGGGAGGCTCTCGATATCGCCGACCGTGCCGCCGACCTCGGTGATGATGACGTCGTATTTTCCGGTGCCGCCGAGCTGTGTCATGCGGCGCTTGATCTCATCCGTGATGTGCGGGATCACCTGGACCGTCGCCCCGAGGTAGTCGCCGCGGCGTTCCTTCGTGATGACCTCGTAGTAGATCTGTCCCGTCGTCGAGTTGTTCATCCGCGACATGTTCACGTCGAGGAAGCGTTCGTAATGGCCGAGGTCGAGATCCGCCTCCGCCCCGTCGTCGGTCACGTACACCTCGCCGTGCTGGAACGGATTCATCGTTCCCGGATCGACGTTGATGTACGGATCGAACTTCTGAATCGTGACACGGAGGCCGCGGGATTTCAGAAGCACGGCGAGGGATGAGGCCGCGATGCCCTTGCCGAGCGATGAGACGACGCCGCCCGTGACAAAAATATATTTTACGTGTGGTTGTGCCACGATGTGTTCCTTATGGATGGGTGATGCTTATGGATTGCTGCGTCTCGATATTTCCGAGCGCACTCGTTCAAGGTCGTCACGCGTATCGACGGCGATCGAATCGCTGGCCGTGACCGCGCATTTGATACGGTAGCCGTGCTCCAGGATGCGGAGCTGCTCCAGTTTCTCGGCTCGTTCGAGGGGCGTCTGCGCGAGCCGCGTGAACGTCTGGAGAAAATCGGCCCGGTATACGTACAGTCCGATATGTTTGTAGAACACCGCCTCGGCCGGCCACGCGGCCGTATCCGCGGCGTCGCGCACGTGCGGCACAGCCGAGCGTGAAAAATACAGGGCGTACATCCGCGCATCGAGCACGGCCTTCACGACGTTCGGGTTCGTGATGTCGTCCGGTGATGTGATCACCTTCACCGCAGTGCCCGCATGGACTCCCTCGTCGTCGAGGAGCAGCTGCACCGTCGTATCGATCATCGCGGGATCGATGAGCGGCTCGTCACCCTGGATGTTGACGATGATGTCCGCCTCGATCGTCCGGGCGGCAAAGGCGATCCTGTCGCTGCCGCTGGCGATGTCCACCGGCGTCATGACGGCCCTGCCGCCGAAACCGTGCACCGCCGATTCGATCCTCGCGTCGTCCGTCGCGACGATGACGTGTGTGAGCAGACGCGACAGGAGGGCGCGCTCGTACACGTGCTGCACCATCGGCTTGCCGTGGATGTCCGCAAGCGATTTTGCCGGCAGCCGGGTGGATGCGTAGCGGGACGGTATGATGCCGATGATGTTCATGCGTCTGTGTCTGGTTAGCCGATCACCTTCGGTACGGTGAAGAACGTTTCGGACGTCGAGGGCGCGTTCTTCAGCGCCTCCTCCGGCGCGAGCGACGGCTTCACGACGTCATCGCGGAACACGTTGCTCAGCTCGATGACGTGCGACAGGGGTTCCACCGCCGACGTGTCCAGCTCGTTCAGCTTCTCGATATGCTTGAGGATGTCGTTCATCTGATGCGTGATCGTTTCCTTCTCCGCGTCGTGGAATTCGAGGCGCGCCAGGCGCGCGATCTTGTCGACATCCTGTGGTGTCACTGCCATGTGCGTGTACCCTTGT
>JAVBYH010000070.1 GCA_030824175.1 Bacteroidota bacterium
GCCCGCGGGCCGGGCCGGAATCTGCATGGCCTGCGGCAGCGCGTTTCCCGACTGGACGAACGGCGCGTACGCGCGCGGACCGTAGTACGCGTATCCCACACCTTCGGCAGGCGTGCCCGAAAGCATCGTCTGGATGAAACCGTTCAGCTCCACCTGCACCGTGTGCAAGATCGCGCGTGTCGGGTTCTGTTTGAGGATGACACGGATGCGGCCGTTGAGCGCGGAGTACGTGATGAACTCGGCCGTGCTCTCCATTGTGAACGGGATTGTTTTCGCCAGATAGGACACCATCATCTTCGTGCGGTACCACGTGCCGCCGGTGGCGCTGACGACGGGCGCTCCGTTGTAGAGGGCAATGCTGTCGTTGTACGCGAGCGCGCTCAGGTAATGGTCGCTCGACGCGTTGATCCATGCGAGGAGCTTCGCGCCGTATGCGTCGTCGTAGTTGTATTCGCTGTCCAGAAACGCGATGCGCTTCACGTCGTCGGGGATCGCCGCTGCGGCGTTCATGTAGCTGAATGTGAATCCGCCTCCGCCGCTGTGGCCAGAGAGCACGACGAACGGAGCGTAGGCGGAGAACATGCGTTTCACGGAATCGACGACGGCCTTGACGAGTGCGGGATTGTTCGCATACTTGGCCCGCCAGGTCGGCCAGCTCAGGGAACCTGTCGACGCGTTAGCTTCGACATACACTGTGACGAGGTTATACGCGTCGGCCTTCGTGCGCACGAAGCGCGTCTGCGCGCCGATGTGCTGGATGTCGTAGTGCCAGTCGTCACCCGCCTTGAGTTGTTTGCCGACTGTCATCTCGATCGTGTTGCCGTTGGGAAGCGCGAAGAAGACGAGCGCAGCGGGCTTCGCCGGATCGAATGATGAGGGGGACGGGGCGTTGATGTGGACGCGTACTTCGGGCACGTGCGTATATGTGCGCACCTGTTCGCCGAAGTACGGACTCGCGGTGAAACCGGGCAGATACGTCTGCGCGTATGCGCGAACGGAGGAAGCAAGAATGAATATTGTGAGCAGGCATACCGTTGAATGTCGCATAGGGTACTTCCTCTGTTTGTCTGAGCAGTCGTCAATAACTAAAACTACTCAGGAAACACAAGGAATGCAAGGGCCCGTTTAGGCCTTCACGGCATGAGCATCGGCCGCACCGTGGGCACTCACGCCTGCTCGAACTCCGCCGTGTCGTCGAAGAACACGCGCATTTTTTTCGCGGGCTGATCCGGGGAGGACTCGCCCGATTCGGCGGAGCCGTAGATGTTCAGGGAGCGGTCCTTCGCCGAACGGTATTCCCGGACGGGGCCCTGCCGCAGCAGCATACCCAGCTCATGGAACACATTCGCCGCTGCCGCGGAGAGTGCAGACATCGCGGGACCGAGTCCGCCTTCACCGGAGTGAACGGACTGCCCGATATCCATGTGTGTAAGTGTTTTCATTCCTTCATTCCTTCAACGACATTGCAGCCGGAACGGGAGGTATTTTCTACAAATTTCAGCGGGCTGACTGGATGTTCATGCCTGTTTTCGCATGTATTGAATTTTTTTATACGTCAGCTTACAATGGTTCAACTCTTATGCCAAATATTAAATTCGTCTTGAATTTGCATCGCCGCTGCCGTATATTACCGGCTCGTGAATGACAGTCTATCAACCTTTTTTAAAGAGACAAGGACGTCATGAAAATACTCGCAACATCCACCGATGCACCTCAGGCAAACTGGGTCGGACGCACCGACCTCCTCCGCGAAGAGGCACAGCTCATCTGGTCCCTCCAAAAAACGGAAAAGATCCGCGACATCTGGTTTACCGCGACGGATCACAACGCCGTGATCGTCCTCGAATGCGAATCCGTCGCTGAGGCGGAAGGCATTGTGAGCGAATTCCCGCTCGTGCGCGCAGGGCTTATGGATTTCAGCTGCGTGCATCTCGTCACGTACGACGGCTACGAGCGCCTGTTCTCGGAAACACAGGCCGCTGAAACCGCCCACTAGAATTGACAGCCGATCGTAATGGTGGTGGTCGTGCAGGAGTGAATGACGCTGCGAAGCGCCGCCGTTTATTTCAGGGTGATCATTTCAGGGCCAGGCCCGTTGGCGATTGTTTGCGGAATAACAGATACTCCGCATTGCCATTGCGGTACTGTTCTATCAGCGTGAGGGACGAGTCCCGGAGCATTGCCTCCGTCGTCAGTCCCGTTCGCGAGAAGATCGAATTGGCCGTATACGGATCCCACAGGACGAGACAATTGTCGAAGCGTGCCAGCGTCTCCCGGTTAAGGACGGCATACATCGGGCCACCGGTGGGAGCAGCGTCCATCTCGTACTGCACGACCGGATTGTTATTGAGAAGCGTGAGGCCTGGATAGCCTGTGCGCGCCGCCCGCGTCATTTCAATGGACACCCTGTCGTGATTCGACCAGCTGTGCGGACGCGCGGTGAAGATGCAATTGAACACGACGAGGCAGATCACGGCCGCTGATAGTTGGGAACGGGCATACGACGGTCTCGCCGCTTCGATGATCGCCGAGAGGCCATAGGCCGATACGAGCGCCACGAACGGACCGGCGACCGCGATGTAGCGGAGATCGCCGACGCTGCCCGTCCAATGGAGCAGCTCCGAACCCGAAAGCGTATTGAGCAAAACCGTGGCGGCGATGAAGGCATAGGGTATTGCGGCATCCGCGCTCTTTCCCGAGCGGGCGATGACGACGGCGCCGGCGGCAAAGAACAGTACCTGTGCGATGCCGAAAACGATGTGAAGATTCTCCACGTAGTACGCGAGGGAAATACCCGTCATGTATTTCTCGACGTTCGAGTAGCCGGCCCATTGCGTGAAGAACGTCGTGATGTTTCCCGAGATCACCGTTGTCGATGCGATCCACACGATCGGTCCGAGGAGGACGAGTGGCAGGAGCGTCCATTCGCGCCGCCGCAGGTACGCGACGAAGAGGATGCCGGCGAAAATATACGCCTCGGGGCGGCACATGATGCCGAGCGATGCGATCGCCAGACTCGCCGCGTGACGGTTCCTGAGATGATACCAATACGCAAGGACGACGGCAAGCGCGGCCGGCACTTCGTTCAGGCATGTGTACGAAATATCGAAGAGCACCGGCTGAAGACCCGCAAGCAGGACGACCCACTCCGCATGCCGTATCCCCTTGAGCACCGCGATCGCGTACGTGACGTCCAGCAGCAGTAGAAACAGCGCGAGCGCGAAGAACATCGTGAACGTGTGTCCGAATTGCGCCGGAAGCGCGAACAGCCATTGCGGTATCGGCCTGTGCCACGTCTCGACCGTGACCGGGAGCGACTGCAGGACGAATCTGCTGTAGAGGAACCGCGCGGGCTCGTCGATAAAATAGAATCCGTCCGATAAGACGATCCAGACGGATCCGATGACGGCGACGACGACGAAGAAAAAATACAGCAGCGGAGTGTTCTCTCCGGCACGTTTCACCTGAAGCTTATCCATTGCCCCAGTACCCGTCGCGATTGTAGTGTTGATGCAGGGCGGATTCATACTCACGGGTGAGCAACAGCTCTTCCGTGTATTCCGGCGATTGTCGAATGGCCTCACGTGTCAGGTCGATGAACACCTTGGACTCGCTCCAGCTGACGCGTTCGGCCCATTGCGGAGACACGAGAACCTTTTTGCCGGGAAGCCAGTTCTCCGTATCGATGACGAGATAGCGGATCGCCCAGGTCTGATCGTCGAAGATGAAATCCTCCACATGGCCCACCTCGCCGTCGAGGGCCTGGATGTTGTAGCCCGTCACCTCGCGCGTGCTGCGCAGATGCGGGTCCCATTTCTTCTCTCCCTCGCCCCAGCCCTTGCCAGTGGCTTTTTCACGATCGCGCTCGATGTTGGGAAACGGCCCCCACATCAACGGGCCGTCCCAATAGACGGGCCACGCATAGAATCCGTAAAAATCCATTTCGAATTGGCGGGAGACGGGTTTATCGGAATCGAGCGAGGGGCTGTCCTCGATCTGCTTTTTAGTGAGTTCGACGATGACCTCCTGTCGTTCCCTTCGCACGTCGACGAGGGAATACGGCGAGATGAGCACCTGCCGGCCCGGTAGCCAGTTGCCCGTATCGGCGACAAGGTAGCGGGTGGTCCAGTGATTATCGTCGAAATAAAATTCCTTGACGGTACCGATCGAACCGTCGAGACAGTGCATTCGGTACCCTTTGAGTGTTTTTGCCTTATACAGCATATGAGTGCTCCTTTCGTACATAAAGTATACGACACGAAGCACGCTATTGTAATCGGCCAAAGGGATGAAAGGGGTATTAATCCTTTCCTGGAAGGGTCGCGGTCAATTTTTTCCTGCGCGCGTACATCATCGCCCCGATCCACACCGCGAACGTGACGAGAAGGCCCAGGAACAACGACCGGCGCACGAAGTATGTGCGCTCGCCGTTGGTCGGGTAGAACGAATACGCGAGCTGCGGCTTGAGGATGTACCGTTCGAGGTTGCCGGTGAGAAACGTCCGGTCCCTGTAGAAGCCCGTATAGATGCCGCGCACATCCTCGACGTTCGGCGGACGACGGAACGTGATAATGGAATGCGCCGTGAACTCGCTCCGGACCGCGGCATTGATGCGGGAGAACGGTGCGGTCACGATCGTGTCGGTGCGCGTGATGCCGAGCGTTGCGGCCCATAGCTGGTCCACGTACACACGCACCTGCGTGCTGTCGAACGCATTGTGCTGGTTCAGGTGCATGAGCTCCACCGTGTTGAGCACCTCGCCCATCTTGTTCGTGATGTACATGTGCCCCTTGGACAAATCGACGAACGCCCACCGGCCCTGTTCGCGCACGAACGACTCGGCGAACGCGTGCCCCGTATAGACGATCTCGTTGTTTTCGGTGCGCGATCCGAACACGAAGCGCGTCGGGATGCCCGCGAGGTTCGCCCAGAATGTGTAGATCTGCCCGTTCTGCGTGCACCACCCTTTCCCCGTCCCGTAAACCATGTCGTTGTAGAGGTCCCACGCATTCATCCACCGCTCGTCGTTCCTCGGCACGCCGCCCGAGTTCACGAGTTTCTTTCTGAGGAACGGGGTAAGCTTTTCCATTTTCGTGAATGTCGGATCCTCGGGGCGGATGCCGATCTCGTCCCGGATAATGCGCCTGGCCTCGGCGAGTCCCTCCGCTCCGACGTACGCGTAGTCGTCCACCCAGTCGGCCACGGCGAACTGTTCGAACTCGCCGCACGGCACATTCGCGTGGACGTTGTAGACGTTGCCGCGGTCCATGCCGCGCTCAGCGTAGAATTCCGTGGGATAGAAGCGCATCGCGATCTCGAACGGCGGATATGCATCGGCCGGGACGGACGAGACACGGTATGTGTGCAGCTCGTGGAACATCGTGTCGATGTGGAACGAGGGCGCCGGGCCGCGGCTTGTCTGCGGAATCGCGCCGTTGTTGAGTACGGTCCACTCCGTTACGTGATCTGCGCCCGAGAGGTGCACGCGTATCGAATCGCGCTCGAGTACATCCCAGCTGCGTATCGTGGGAAGGTCGAGCGGATAATACAGCGTCGCGTACGACGCGGGATAGTGCGACGACTCGTACTCGCGCGTGAAGAAGACGTACACATTTGCGATAAGCACAAGCGCGAAGAACGCGCCTGCAAGAGACGGAAAGAGCGATCGTTTGGGCATCGGGATGGTCCTCAGGGAAATGGCTGCCACATGGAACGGAATGCGGGCGTGCATCGGCCGCATGCATAGAATGCACAAAAGTTACACGGGATTCAACTTTTTCTTGATTCCCACCACGATCCAT
>JAVBYH010000084.1 GCA_030824175.1 Bacteroidota bacterium
AAGCGGCATACCATCTTCAGCCTGAAAGACCCTCATCGATGTCGCCTTCTGTATCAATTCAGGCATGATGCTTCGACGATGCGGATCCAGGTGTGATACAACGATAAATGCCATCCCCGAGTCGTTTGGCATATGGGCGAAGAATCGTTCGAGTGCGTCCAGACCGCCGGCCGAAGCGCCGATGCCGACGACAAAGAACGATGCCGCCCGGCCCGGGCCCCTGTGCACGGCCGGTCGTTTTTGTCGTGGAGCATGCGGAGGCGGAACTCTCTTGATCATTGGAGATCTCACTGAAGAATAATGCTGGTAAATTAGGCATTTAATCGGGTACAAGCAATTTACAGAGAATGGTATTAATACTTCTTTCATTCTTTCGGGCGATTTCAGGTAGCGTGAATATTCGGTAAGCTGCTATAGCGATAAAAGGAGACCTGCATGGCAATATTACCCAGCGTCCAAGAGGCCTTATCGATTTCGGAATGCCGATATCGAAGGCTGTTCGAAACCGCACAGGACGGCATTCTTATTCTGGATGGAAAATCCGGTGCCATCGTGGATGTCAACCCGTACTTATTATTTTTACTCGGGTATCCCTACGAGGCGTTCATCGGGAAGAGACTCTGGGAGATCGGGGCGTTTCGTGATGTCGATGAGAATAAAGGCCGCTTCCAGGCGTTGGTTGAAAACGATTACATCCAGTATAACGACCTGCCGCTGATAACGAAGGATGGCAGGGAGATCGCGGTGGAATTCGTCAGCAACGTGTACATCGTTGACGGCGCGATGACGATCCAATGCAATATCCGGGACATCTCCGCGCGGAAAAAAGCGGAGAGGCTGCTCCACGAGAAGGAAGTGACCCGGGAGGAATCCAATCGCCAGATGCAGAGGCTCGAAAGTCTCAGCACGCTTGCGGGCGGGGTCGCTCATGAATTTAACAATGTGCTCGCCATGATCCTGCCGTCCGCCGAAATGATCGCGGCCACCGCGGAAATAACATCGAAGACGAGCGTACACGCGAAGCGCATCGTAGAGGCTGCACTACGCGGAGCGGATATCGTGAAGCAGCTCTCGATTTTTGCACATTCGGAAGAAAGTGAATTAAAGCCGATATCCCTTCAACGCATCGTGCTCGATATCGGGGCGCTCTTGGGTCATACGATAACAAGGGATATCACCGTTCGCACGGAAATCTTCGCCGAGAATTCATTGGTGTTTGGGGATTACAGAATGCTGCATCAGGCGGTGGTCAACCTTTCCATTAACGCCGTCGATGCGATGCCCAATGGAGGTACTCTGACGCTGGCGCTTGTAGATGCCGACGATGAAGAAATTGGCCGCATCGACGATGAGATCACCAAGCGAACGGGAACGCAACGGTTTGTCGCCCTGATCGTCCAGGATACAGGCGTTGGCATTGGGCACGGCGCGATGGAACGGATCTTTGACCCGTTCTTTACAACAAAAGAACACGGCAAGGGAGCGGGGTTGGGATTGTCCATCGTGTATGGCATCGTTAAAAATCATCATGGATACCACAGAATAGAGTCCATCCCGGAGGGCGGCACGAGAGTGTCTCTTTACTTCCCGCTGGGTGAAGCTGCCGAAGTACCGGGTGTTCAAACGGCAGCGGCCGCTCACGGATCCACTGGAGAGACGATCCTCATCCTCGATGACGAGGAAGAAATTCGTCAGACCCTTTGCGAGCTGCTCTCGAATCATGGGTACACAGTGATCGCCGCTTCGAACGGATTAGAGGGGATGGAGCAGCTTCGTGTGCATCACGAATCCATTAAGCTCGTCATTACCGATCTCGGCATGCCCAAAATGAACGGGGAAGAGTTCTTCATGCAGGCGAAGGTATTCAAGCCTAAATTAAAGACGATCATCACGACCGGATATGTGAATGTTACGACAGCATCGAAACTGTTATCGCTCGGCGTCGCCGATATGCTCATGAAAACATTCAGTGTGCACACGCTGCTCCCGGCGGTTCGAAGAGCGCTTGAGGCGGCATGAATTCCATCACCAGGCTATGCTATGAGGCCGCAGTGAACGAGGAGAGACCTATGAACACGATGACACGTACCGCCGTCGATTGGCTGATGAGCGCGGAAGAAAAGTTCCTCGACCATGACTTCGAGGGAGCGCTCGCAGATTCGACGCAGGCCATCACAACCCAGCATGATTTTGCCGATGCCTACTTCAACCGGGGGCGGGCGAAGACTGCGCTGGGCGATTATCAGGGAGCGATCGCCGATTACTCAAAGGCGATCGAACTGGCGCCTGCCTTTGCGGCATACTATTGTTTCAGGGGCAGGGTCAAGTCCGACTTGAACGATTATCAGGGCGGCATCGGCGACTTCACAAAGGCGGTGGAGCTGAATCCGGACTATGCTGAAGCGTATTTCAACAGGGCGACAGCCTTGCATGGCCTGGGGCGGGAGGCCGAAGCAATGGCGGATTTTGAAAGGGCAAAAACACCGGCTATTCAAACGGCCTCCCCTCAGTAAAGGATGAAACAGATGCCCTTCGTGAAACGGATGGAGATGCGGTTCATGGAGACGCGATTCACGGTTTATGGTTGCACATGAAGGAATATTTCCAGACATTATGTCTTGTGAAATATTCATCATCTCAGCAATCATTACGGAGCAGGTGCATGAGCGGAAAAGCAAACGTGTATATCGGTACGGACAGCGGTGCGACAACATCGAAGACCGGCGGTGTGTGGGAGGATGGCAAAGCCATTTCGACGAAGCTGCTCCAACGGTCGACAAATTCGGAAGCGGGACCAGCCGCCGTCGTCCAGGGGTGGATGGAAGGTGTGGGCGAGTATTTGGATCAAAACAAGCTCACTTGGGATCAGGTGCAGGGGGTGGGCGTGGCCATGCCCGGAACGTTCAGAAGCTACGGCGTCATGGATCGGCCTGCGAATCTCCCTGCGAGCTTCGAGGGGTGGGATGTGTACACGGATTACAGCACCGCGCTTGCCAAAAAAGCCGGACGTCCGATTCCGCTCGTCGTCGGTAACGACGGCAATTATGGCGGCGTCGCGGAAGCCGCGCACGCTCGCGGCACACGCAAGAGTTCCGTCCTCATGCTCGCGCCCGGTTCCGGGTTGGGATGCGCATTCATCGACGCGCGCGGCCTCCCGCTCGATGGCGATACGCTTGCCGGCATGGAGGCAAGCCATATGCCCGCACCGATCCACCTGCTCGATACAAAAGCATATCCCTGCGGCTGCGGCCGCACATGGGGCTGCATCGAAGTATACACGACAATTTCAGGCCTGCCCCATCTTCTGACGGAAAAGCTTGTCAAGTATCCCGACCATGAACTGGCGAAGTCACCGCTCAGCGCGAAAGAAAAAGTCCTGAGCCTGCGCGGTCTCGCACAAAAGGGGGATCCGCTGGCGGTCGAGATCTTCGATTTCCAGGCAAAGGCGATGGGATACCTCGTCTCCAGCCTTACCATGGTGCTCGATGCGGAATTCGTCGTCATCGGCGGCGGCCTCATGGATCCTGAATCGACCACGGAGGAATTCCGCACCCGCTATCTGCGGATCCTGCGCGAGACCGTAGAGCCCAATCTCTGGCCCGCGCAGCGGGGCCGCATCACCATCGTGCCCGCCGCTCTCGGCGAGCTCTCGCAGGCAATTGGTGCCGCCCTGGTCGCGCTCTACCAAAGCCAGGCGTCATAGTGGTCATTGCCGCGTGAAGGAATGTGCTTGCAATCAGCGATGCGCTTTTTATAAAAGCAGACTCATCGTCGGTGAGCCTGCTTTTTGTATTTAAAGGATGTTGTATCGGTAATCAGGAGTACACGATGGATCCACTCGGGATCACATGGACCCTGGTCGAAGGATTGAATGCGCCATACGCTATCGCATCCACTCCGGTGACATTCGACCAGTACGATTCGTTTTGCAAGGCAACGGGATATAAACAGCCGATCGCGTCGTTCGGCCGGGGGAAGCAACCGGTCATCAACGTGAATGTTGCGGATGCGCTTGCATTGTGCGCCTGGCTGAGCAAAAAAATGAATGCTGTAATTCGTCTTCCGAAGGAAGCCGAATGGGAATACGCCGCACGCGGCGGCAGGAGAAGCAAGCGATATGAATATAGCGGCAGCAACACTGTAGACGATGTTGCGTGGCATAGCGGCAATTCCGGGAACACGACACACGTCGTTGCGTCGAAAAAACCGAACGAACTCGGCATCTATGACATGTCAGGCAATGTTTGGGAGTGGTGCGGAACCGAAGGAGCCATACGCGGCGGCTCCTGGAGCTACAGCCATTACTATTGCCGCATTTCCGCCCGTGACGACGATCATGCGGATAACCACAGCAAACTCATCGGCTTCCGCTTACTCAAAGCCAGGTAACCACATGAATATGAACCCCCTCATCCTGATCCTTGCCGCCCTCGTGTGTGTGTCGACGGCAGTCGTTGCGCAGGAAGAGGCGCGCCTGAATGCGAGGCAGCCATCGCCCGATCGGCTCCTGAAGGAGCAGCACTATATTCATGATGCGATGCTCCCCGCGGGGAGGTTCGTCATCCTGCCGGACCATGAAGGCCGATCGGGTTTCGATCCAGCTCTGGCCGCCGCGCTGCAGCGTGCGCTGGACAGCATCCGTACGACGCAGGGAGTCGCTGGCGTCTCCGCTTCGGTCCTTGTGCCCGGGCAGGGCATCTGGCTCGGCGTCTCGGGCATCTCTTCCAAGTTCCCGGCGGCGAGCGTCCAGCCCGAGATGCTCTTCGGTATCGGGAGCAACACGAAAGCGTTTATCAGTGCGACGATCATGAGTCTCGTCGATGCGGGCAAACTCTCGCTCGACGATCCGCTCGGCAAGTACCTGCCGCCGTATCCCAACATCGGCGGCGCGATCACAATCCGTCAGCTCCTGAACATGACCTCGGGACTGTTCGATTACCTGAACGACTCAAATGCACAGGGCGATTCCGTCGCGGCGAATCCGACGCGTCTCTGGACCCCCGAAGAACTCATACGCACGTTCGTCGGACCGGCCCGCAAGGCTCCCGGCGGCGCGTATAGCTACTGCAATACGGATTATGTGCTGCTCGGCATGATCATCAACACCGTGTCCGGAACATCCGTCTCATCGCAGATCCGCGAGCGCATACTCACGCCGCTCTCGCTCGACAATACGTACATGGAAGTCGAGGAATCCTACAGTGAACCTGTGGCACACCCGTGGGACAGCGGGTATGACTTCGCGTCGATACCCGTGACGGCGCACTTCAGCACGTTGTGGACGGCAGGCGGTATCATGTCGACGGGCGAGAACATGGCGCGATGGGTGAAGGCGCTCTACGAGGGAACGGTGCTGTCACCCTCGGCGCTCGCGCAGATGCTCACGTTCGTTCCCATGTCGTCGAATCCCGCAACCGGATTCGTGTGGGACGGCTACGGGCTCGGTGTCCGGAGGGGCGCATACTACGGAAGACGAATTCTGGGACATGCCGGGGCGGTCATGGGATATGTTTCGATCACCGGCTATATGCCGACGACGGGCGTGAGCTTTGCGGTGCTCTTCAACGCGTCGGAGGCCGGCACTGGAAAGGCGCTCACCGCATTGTTCGATGCGTATCTCCGACATGTCGGAACCCGCTCCGCCCGTCCCGGAGCGTGTTATGCGATCGGGGGAGGGGCGGACAGTTCACGCATCTATCTGGCCGACACGGCTAACGCTGCGCTGACAGCAGTCGGCACGCCGCAGTACGGAACGCTCGTGGGTGCGCGAATCGATCCGCGTACGGGAATGTTCTG
>JAVBYH010000395.1 GCA_030824175.1 Bacteroidota bacterium
GATCGCACCGATCCATGCGGCGTTCTACCTGAATCTCACGGGGGCATCGGGCACGCGCATCGCCAATGTAAAGAACAACATCTTCGCGACGGGCAGGACGAATTACGCCTCGGCAGCCATGCAATGGGCCGATTCGGGTCTTACGACGCTGACATCGGATAAGAACGTTCTCTCGACAGCAGGCGGCTCGGCGATCGCCGGGAAGCGCGGAACGGTAACGGCCGCGACACTCGGAGATTGGAAGACAGTGTCCGGACAGGACGCCAACTCCGTTGCAGGCGCGGCGCAGTTTGTGTCGGCGACAGACCTCCACATCAATCCCACGGCGACACCGGCATCGGTCGCATCGAATGCGGGAATTCCGATCGCCATTGTGACCAAGGACATCGACGGAGAGGCACGCAGCCTGACAACGCCGGATCTTGGCGCAGATGAATTCACCGCCATCGTGGTCACCGATCCCTCCGTCGTGACGATCGCCGAGGCCCGCAAGGACCTCAACAACGACCGCATCGCGGACCGTTCGCTCACGAAGGATACACTGACAGTGTATGGCGTTATCAACGGGCCGAATTACAATCTGGTACAGACGTCATATTTCATGCAGGATGCGACGGGCGGCATCAACATCTTCTCCTTCTCGCCGATGACGGAAACATTCGCAGCCGGCGATTCGGTCATGGTCAAGGGATATGTTGCACAGTTCCGCGGCCTCGTCGAACTGACATTGCTCGATGCGACGTCCGCCAGCTTCAAGCTGATAAAGAAAGTCACCGCTCCGACGCCGAAACGGATCACCACGGCGCAGTTCGTTGCAAATCCCGATGCGTGGGAAGCTCAGCTCATCGAGATCGACACGCTGTATAAGCTGTCGGGTACATGGCCGACATCGTCGTACTCGAGCGTGTATGTGACAGGCCCGACAAAGAAGGATACGATCCAGCTGTTCCTCGACAACGACACGGACATCGACGGTTCCCCGGAACCTGAATATCCGTTGAATGTTACGGGTGTCGTCAGCCAGTACACATCATCGTCGTCGGTCTACAATAACGGCTATGAACTGATGCCGCGCGGTCTCTACGACATCAAACCGATCAAGGTTACCGGCGTTAACGACATCGTGTCGGGTTTGCCGAAGACGTTCGAGTTGATGAACAATTATCCGAATCCATTCAATCCCACGACGACAATCAAGTTCGCGCTTCCGCAGACATCGGCGGCGAAACTCGTCATCTACGACATGCTCGGACGTGAAGTCCGCACGCTCGTGAACGGCCAGTTGAACGCGGGGTATTTTGAAACATCGTGGAACGGAAAGAACAATGCAGGCATGCAGGCTGCCAGCGGCATGTACATCTACCGCATGGAAGCGGGCTCGTTCGTTTCCGCGAAGAAGATGATGCTGTTGAAATAACCTCAGCATGGTAAGCATTCCGAAGCCCTTGCCGCAACAGCAAGGGCTTCGGTGTTTTTAAACATATCGATGTTTCACTGTTTATAAAGATTGGTGTGTATGTGATGAAGACACTCATGTTTGTTCGTAAAAATATCATGACGGCAGTCATTCTGCTCGCACTCGGCGTCGCGTCCGCACATGCGGCACCGACGAATCCCGTCCCGCAGACGCTCCCGTTCACGCACACGTTCGGCACCGCCGCATTCTCGGTCCTGCCCGCCGGCTTCGGCGCATGGAACGGCGTGAGCGGCGCGGCGACGACGACACAGGCTGCGGCCGAGGGATCGATCCCAACGGGGGATGCAGTGCTGAAAACAACATCTTCGGTGCCGCAGAGCACAGGAGGAATATACGCGTATGCCCCGAGCGGGAATGCACTCATCTATCTGCAGGGAAGCTCGAACGCAACCAACGGTGTGACACAGTTGATGTGTGCCGTCTCGACAAGGGGGGCGACCTCGATCAAGGTCAATTATTCTATTACGATGCTCAATGCAACTGCGAATACCGCGAGTGTTGTGCTCCAGTGCAGGACCGGTGTGTCGGGACCATGGATGAGCGTACCTAATTCCGTGTATACCGGCAATGGCACAACGCGCATAACGGGGCAGGTGAACACGTACACGGATCTGCCCCTGCCCGCCGTCTTCGACAACAAGGATACGGTGCAGCTGCGCTGGGCGTTTTGGCGAGGTACGGAAAGCGGGACAGTGAGCGGCATCGGCATCGACGATATTGCCATTTATGCCGGCAGCGGAAGCGCCGCGCCCGTGGCGCCGTCGCTCCTGTCGCTTGTAGACAAGGCCGTCAATCAGCCGCTCACGGTTTCACTGTCATGGAATGCCGTGTCGAGCGCCACTCGGTACCGCCTCCAGCTTGCGACGGATGCATCGTTCACGCAAATGGCCCTCGACACAGCCGAGGTCCCGGGACTGTCCATGAATGTGACGGGATTATCGATAAATTCGATTTATTATTGGCGGGTGAGTGCGTCGAACGCCATCGGCACAAGCGACTATTCGCCCTCGCGCTCCTTTTCGACGATGTGGACGATTCCACCGGCAGCTCCCGTGCAGATATCACCCGCGTCGGGCGCAAGCGGATATCCGCTTACTCCGACGATCGTCTGGGGGAACACCCCGGGAGCGATGACGTACCGGTTCCAGCTTGCGACGGATTCGCTGTTCAGTGCAGTCGTACTCGACGATTCCCCGATTGCATCGGAACGATACACACCAAAGGGACTCGCCGGAAATTCAACATACTGGTGGAGGGTGAACGCGACGAACACTGCGGGCACGAGCGTATATTCACCATCATGGAAATTCACGACGCGGCGTCCGTACGCGGTACCGCAACTCAACCTCTTTGCCGGTTCGCTCGGCGCCGCGCTGGCAGACTCGGTCGCCGGTGCGTTCACCGCACGGACGGTGCTCGACTATGCCGGTGCCCGGGAAAAAATATATGGAGAGATCGATAAGGTCGGAGATACGCTGAAATGTGTCTACACGGGGTACGCAATCTACATGCCGCCGGGCTCGCCGGCCATCGCCTCTGCAACGGCCGGCAGCATGAACGCCGAACACACATTCCCGCAATCCATGGGAGCCGAGACCGGGAACGCAAACAGCGATATGCACCACCTGTACGCGACGAACAACACGGTGAACAGCGCGCGGAGCAACTGGCCGTATGCGGAGGTCCCCGAGGCGAATGTCACCACATGGTACCGGCTGGGGAGCAGCAGGAGCACGAAGCCGCCGGCGGACGCAGAGGAATACAGCAAGTTCGGCACGACGACGTTCGAACCGCGCGATGCGCACAAGGGGCATGTGGCTCGGGCCATCTTCTATTTTTATACGATCTACAAGGCCCAGTCGACCGCTTCTTTTTTTGAAGGGATGAAACAGACGCTGTTGAAATGGCATTCACTGTTTCCCGTGGATTCGTCGGAGCACGCACGGACGCTGAAGATCGCCGCATACCAGAGCGGCAAGGCCAATCCGTTCATCCTCGACACGACGCTCGTGCGAAGGGTGTACGCTCCGTCGGTCACAGGCGTGCCGACGCCGCCCGCACGAGTACCCGGTCAGTTCGTGCTCGAGCAGAATTATCCGAACCCGTTCAATCCCTCGACGACAATCCGTTTCACCGTGCCGCGAGACGGAAGGGTGACGCTGAAGGTGTACGATATGCTTGGCAGGGTGGTGTCCACTGTGCTCGACGAGGCGAAGACGCGCGGCTCATATTCCGTTTCCTGGAACGCGGCCTTTGCGGCCAGCGGCATGTACTTCTACCGGATCGAAGCCGGCGGCTCTTCGGTGACACGCAAACTTGTCGTGCAGAAATGAGGACCTTATGATCGACGAATCCGTGCTGAAGGAATACCACGCATCACTATTGACGCTGAATAAGGGCGATGTTCTCTTCCAGGAAGGGGACACTGCGGTTTCGTTCTATCTTGTGAAGTCGGGAAAAATCAAGATGGTGAACGTGAGCGACGAAGGCCGTGAATTCGTTCAAGGGTATTTTACGCAGGGACAGAGCTTCGGCGAACCGCCGTTCTTCGCCGGTGTTCCGTACCCGGCTGCGGCGTATGCGACAGAGAAGAGTACTGTCTGGAAGGTCATGCGCGATGAATTCCTGAAACTGCTGAAGGAGCACTTCGACATTCACATGCATGTGACGAGAGTGCTCTCGGAACGCCTCATCTATAAATCCACGATGCTCTCGGAGATCGCCATCGAAGAGGCCGAGCATCGCCTACTGACGCTCATCCGCTATCTCATGGAGCAGGGCGATGCGCCCCACACCGCGGCTGCGCGGCTGACATTTACGCGCCAGCAGCTCGCGGACATGACGGGGCTCCGCGTGGAGACCGTGATCCGGTCCATCAAAGCGCTTCAACAGAAGCGTCTCCTCGAAATCGACGACGACGGCAAGATCGTCTGGAAGCCTGCGGGCCGCGGCACATAGCGGTATCCGCCCTCCCCCCCCCAAAAAAAACGGCTGCAATTCGCGAAGGCGAACGGGCTTTATGATGTATGTCATAAAGCCCGTTCGCCTTTTCCCGTTATATTACTCCACACAAACGAACCATTTTGTACACACAAAGGAGTCACATCATGTCATCAAACGAAGTTACCTCAATCACGCTGAAAGAGATCGTCACGGGGAATTTTCATGCGGCCGCCGTGTTCGAAAAATATTCGCTCGATTTCTGCTGCCGCGGCGGCAAGACGATCGGCGAGGCATGCGCGGACAAGGGGATCGATGCGGCGCCGGTGATCGGCGAGCTGATGCAGGTCGCCGCGGCCGAATCGCAGACCGATCACCGGTTTGCGGAGTGGGCCCCCGAATTTCTCATCGACTTTATCATGAACAATCACCACGCCTATGTGCGGAAGATGATCCCCGTTCTCCTGGTCCACACGAAGAAGATCGCCTCGGTCCACGGCATGAACCATCCGGAGCTGTTGCAGATCGAAATTCATTTCGACGCCGTTGCCAAGGAGCTCGCCCAGCACATGCAAAAAGAAGAGATGGTGCTCTTCCCGTACATCCGGAAGCTGCTTGCCGCGAAGCGCGAGGGCACGAGCGTCGGGACGTCGCCGTTCGGCAGCGTCTCCAATCCGATCAGAATGATGGAAGCGGAACATCAGAACGCCGGGGACGAACTGTATCACGTTCGCTCGCTCAGCAGCGGCTATACGGTGCCGGACGACGGATGCACGACGTACCGCGTCGCATACCAGGAGCTGCAGGATTTTGAACGCGATCTGCACCAGCATGTGCATCTCGAAAACAATATCCTCTTCCCGCTGGCCATCGCTTTGGAAGAGGCACTCATCGCTCGCAACTAATGTTCCATTCCATACAACAACACGGTCGTCTCAACACTGAACGGGAGCTTCTATGAAGAAATATTGGATCGGTTTTACCGCTGTCATGCTCATCTCTTTCTCCGTGCTCGCCTGGGTCGGCGTGAGAATTTACCAGGAGGCTCCTCCTGTGGCGGACCGCGTCGTGTCGTCGGACGGGACTGTCGTCATCCCCTCGGGAGACATCGAGGCGGGGCAGAACGTGTGGCAGGCGCTCGGAGGCATGGAGGTGGGATCGATCTGGGGACATGGAAGTTACGTCGCCCCGGATTGGTCCGCCGAATGGCTGCATCGCGAGGCCGTGTTCATCCTGAACGAATGGTCGGTGCGGGATTTTTCGGTGGCGTTCGGGAAGGCGACGAACGAACAACAGGCGCAGCTGAAGGCGCGTCTGCAGACACTCATGCGCACGAACACATATGATAAGGCCTCGAACACGAT
>JAVBYH010000160.1 GCA_030824175.1 Bacteroidota bacterium
TCACCACCGGTGCAAGCGCGGGGGTGAGCGGCACGATGGTGTGTCCGAGCACGCGCGCCCACCCGTACCCGTCGCCGGTCGTGCCCGTCTTTTTATATGAGGCGCCGCCGGTGGCGAGAATGACGCAGCGCGCGGGGATGCACCCGAAGGGGGTCCGGACGCCGGTGATGCCGGCATTGTCGCGCTCGATGGACTCGACAGCGGTCGAGCACCGGATGTCCACACCTTCGTCTTCCATGAAGCGGCGGAGCGCGTGGACGATGTCGCCGGCCTTTTCGCCGACCGGAAATACTTTGCCGTTCGGCCTCTCGTACGTCTCCACGCCTTTTTGTGCGAGCATCGCACGTATGTCGGTATTCGTGAACCGGTGGAATGCGTGCCTCAGGAACCGGGCTTCATGCGTCCGGAACTGTGCCCGCATCTCCTCCATGGAGCCGGCGTGCGTCACGTTGCACTTGCCGCCGCCCGAAACGAGGATCTTAATGCCGAGGCGCGCGTTCTTCTCGAGCAGGATCACACTGGCGCCGTCACGGGCCGCGCTCCAGGCGGCGAGGATGCCGGCTGCGCCGCCTCCGACGACAATGATGGATGGGGGGGATGATCTCTGCACTGTAGAGCGCGTTTCCGGCCGCCCTCCGGCGCGGGAAGCGGGGATGCGGCAATAATTGTGAAAAATACTTCTTTAAAAGAGGGAACAAAACCACCTAAATGCCGTCTTAAATAAAGGAAATTTCCGGGAGCTTTGCAAAGATTGATTTTTTGTCCATAAACAGTTACATTTAGTGTTTGGTATTCGTTTGCATTTTTTTTGAGAGAGAGGAGCTGGCACCTTGGCTAAGGGTTCGATCCTTACTGTCGGCATGGACAAGAAGGCACAGGAGCATCTGAAGAAGAGCGGAACAATCCCTGCGCACATTGCGATCATCATGGACGGGAACGGGCGGTGGGCGAAGAAGAAGAAGCTCCCGCGTGTTGCAGGCCACAATGAGGGCGTGAACGCAGTGCGCGATATCGTTGAGACGTGCGCCCAGGTGGGCGTGAAATACCTGACGCTCTACACGTTTTCGACGGAGAACTGGAGGCGGCCGAAGGATGAAGTGTCGATGCTGATGCGTCTCCTGCTGACGTCCCTGAAGGATGAACGCGACAGACTGCACAAGAACAACATTCGTCTTCGCGTGATCGGCGACATCTCATCGCTGCCGTCCTCGGTTCAGGATGAGCTCATCGACGCGATGGAGCTGATGAAGCAGAACACGGGTCTTACGCTCGTGCTTGCCCTCAGCTACAGCGGCCGGTGGGATATTACGCAGGCCGTCGCGCATATCGCGGCGGATGTGAAGAACGGCACGCTGGCACCGGAAGCGGTCGACGAAGAGACGATCTCGCGCTATCTTTCAACGCGCGACATCCCCGATCCCGATCTGCTCGTCAGGACGAGCGGCGAAATGCGACTCAGCAATTTCCTGCTCTGGGAGCTCGCGTACACGGAAATTTATATCACCGATTTGAACTGGCCTGATTTTCGGCACACCGCCCTGTACGATGCGATTGCAGCGTATCAGGTGCGTGAACGCCGATTCGGGATGGTCAGCGAACAGCTGCCTCCCGCGACAAAACGCAGCGCAACCAATTATGTGGAAAGGTTCTTCAAAAGTGTTTCAGGTTTCTAACAGCATCCGTTCTTTCATCCTCCTCGCCCTTGCCGCAGCGGTCCTTCCGCTGGCGTCGGTGCATGCGCAAGCGTCGAAACCACTCACCTATAAGATCCTGGGCATCAGCGTCGCCGGCAACAAGACGGCCGAGAGCGCGGCGATCATCGCAAACTCCGGCCTGAAGGTCGGCGATGAGATCACCGTGCCCGGAGAGCAGACCCGCCTGGCGTTGACGCGCCTCTGGGGTCTGAGGATCTTTTCAGACATTCAGATCGAAGCCGAGAACATCGTCGGCGACGGCGCCTATCTCCTCATCAAGGTGGAAGAGAATCCCCGCCTCGACCGTGTCGAATACATCGGGCTCGACGAGCTGAGCGAATCGGACCTTCAGAAGAAGCTCTCGATCGTGAGGGGCCAGATCGTGTCTCCGCAGGAGCTGTCGAAGATCACGAAGATCATCAAGAAGGCGTACGAGGAGGAGGGGTACCTCCAGGCGGAAGTGACGCCCGAGATCCTCGAGAGTCCCGACTCCGCGGCGCACGGCAAGATCCTGCTCCGCATCACGATTGACGAGGGAGCGGATGCGCGCATCGGCTCGATCGTGTTCTACGGCAACAAGGCATTCGATGCGGACGAGCTCAAGGGAGCGCTCGAGGACACGCACGAGAAGATCTGGTGGAAGTTCTGGCAGGGCTCGAAGCTCGACAGGAAGAAATACGCCGACGACAAGAAGAAGCTCATCCAGTTCTATCAGAAGAACGGATACAGGGACGCGGAGCTGATGACGGATTCGATGTCGTACGACAAGTCCACGAACAAGCTGCTCCTGCGCCTCTATGTGTACGAGGGACCGCAATACAAAGTGAGGAACATCGTGTGGGAGGGAAACACGGTGTTCAAGAAGGACGTGCTCGTCGAACGGCTGGGCATCCTGCCGGGCGAGGTGTACAACAAGGAAAAATTCGAACGGAATCTCCGTGCGAACGACGACCAGACGGACGTGGCATCGCTCTACCTCGACAACGGCTATCTCACGGTCGACATGCCCACCGAGGAAGTGAAGGTCGGTGCGGACAGCGTTGACATCTACATCCGCATCCACGAGCGCAACCAGTTCCGCATCGCGAAGGTTGACATCCGGGGCAATACGAAAACGCAGGAGCGCGTGATACGGCGCGAACTCTACACGCGCCCGGGCGATTATTTCAGCCGCTCGAAGATCATCCGCTCAATCCGCCAGCTGTCGGTGCTGAACTATTTCAATCCGGAGAAGATCAAGCCGGATACGAAGTTCGTCGACGACAAGAATGTCGACGTCGTGTACGAGGTCGAGGAAAAATCGAGCGATACGTTCAACATGTCGGTCGGCTACAGCGGCGTGCTCGGGTTCACCGGGGCGATCGGGCTCACGTTCAACAATTTCGCGCTCTCGGAACCGCTTTCGGGCGGCGGCGGACAGATGCTCGGCTTCGACTGGCAATTCGGCGGCACCGAGGGGTATTCGAACCGCACGCTCTCCATCTCGTTCCGCGAGCCGTGGCTGTACGACACACCGACGTCGCTCGGCTTCAGCCTCTATGATTCGGAGCTCCGTTAC
Source organism: Bacteroidota bacterium (assembly GCA_030824175.1). GTDB lineage: Bacteria > Bacteroidota > Ignavibacteria > UBA10030 > UBA8401 > CAISDA01. The sequence goes on from JAVBYH010000160.1 coordinate 3,253, forward strand.
ACATACAACATCCGCCAGACGGGCGGCACGGTGAGCCTCGGACGTCGGTTCAAGTTCCCCGACGATTATTTCAGCGGCAGCTGGACGGCCCGCGTGCAGCGGATCGATGCGCAGAACTATTCCTCGTACTATTACAATTCGGGCATCACGACGCAGTACAGCATAGCGCAGGTGATCTCGCGCAACTCGATCAACAATCCGCTCTTTCCGTCGGACGGCAGCAACATCGCGCTCTCGACCGAGATCTCGGGCGGTCCGCTCCTTCCGGGGTCGGCGAAGTACAACAAGCATCAGCTCACCGCGGAATGGTACGTGCCCGTGTTCAACAATCCGAAATTCGCGCTCTATCTCGGCACGAACTTCGGCGGCATCTTCGGCTTCGACAGCCTGAAGAACGTGCCCCCGACGGAGATCTACACGATGGGCGGCACGGGGCTCGGACTCGTCAACAACACCCAGCTGCGCGGGTACGACGACCGCACCGTCGGCGTGAGCCAGAGCTACAACGGCACGGTGATGATGAAGAACACCGTGGAGCTCCGCTACAACCTGTCGATGAATCCCATTCCGATCTACTTCCTCGCGTTCGCCGAGGCGGGTAACGTGTGGGCGGGAATGAAGTCCGCGGATTTCATGGACCTCAAGCGGTCGGCCGGCTTCGGCGCCAGGGTGCTCGTGAACCCGATCGGCATGCTTGGATTCGATTACGGGTACGGTTTCGACGACGTCGCGGTGAAAGGCCAACCCGACGGATGGCGATTCCATTTTCAGTTCGGCAAAGGATTCTGACACATCTTAAACCATCACTCATCATCATACAATAACGAGGTACCAGTGCAAAAGTCATCGTTCTTTAAGTATGCCGCCCTTGTCGTCCTGGCGGTTACCATGTGTTCCTTCACGCAACAGGCGGCAGCCCAGCAGAAGATCGGCTACGTGAACTCCGAAAAGGTGCTCAGCGAATTGCCGGAAGCCAAGACGGCCCAGGCGAGGCTCGAGGGCGTCGTCAAGGCGTGGCAGGAGGAGTTGGAGAAAATGTCGAAATCGCTGCAGACGAAATACGAGGATTACCAGAAACAGCAGAGCATGATGAACGACGCGACAAAGCAGACGAAGCAGAAGGAGCTTGTCGAGGAGGAGCAGAAGATCAATCAGTACAAGCAGGAGAAGTTCGGTCAGCAGGGCGAACTCGCCGTGCAGCGCGAGAAGGTGATGAAGCCGATACAGGAAAAGGTGTTCAAGGCCATTGAAAAGATCGCGAAGGAACAGAAGCTGTCGTTCGTGCTCGACAAGGCCACGGATATTCCGGTGCTGTATGCCGATCCGGCGTTTGACTATACGTATAAAGTTATCGATCTTCTGAAACGCGGCACTAAATAATCCGAATTCTGTCGTCCACGAAGAACGCTTCGCCGCCGCTGTGCAATGCCCGGCGCGATGCATTCTTCGTGGATTTTTTTTATGAAAGGGACCGACCATGAAATCTCTCGTTGTCCGCACGGTTATGCTCGTCTCGGTGATGCTTGCCGCGGCCGGCGTTCAGGCGCAGTCGAAAGTCGCCTTCATCAACAGTGAAACGATCCTGACATCGCTTCCCGAGGCGCAGGACGCGCAGAAGCAGCTCGACGCGCTGACGCAGACGTGGCAGACCGAGCTCCAGAAGATGCAGAACGACCTTCAGAAAAAATTCGACGAGTACGACAAGAAGAAGCTCATCATGTCGGACAAGCGCCGCGCCGAAGTGGAACGCGACCTGCAGGACATGGACAAGAAGATGGTGGACTTCCGCACGGCGAAGTTCGGAAGCACCGGCGAGCTCTTCACGAAGCAGAACGAACTGATGAAGCCCGTCCAGGACAAGATCTTCAAGGCGGTGAAGGACGTCGCCGATGAAGAGGGGTACGATTACATTTTCGACAAGGTCAGCACCACGCTGTTGATGTATGCGAATCCGAAACACGACATGACCGCTAAGGTCATTGCGAAGCTGGCAGACAAATAACAACACGGGAACATCCTCCATGCCCACAGTACGCGAAGTAGCCGCACTCCTCGACGGGGACGTCATCGGCGATCCGGACGCGCAGCTCACCGGGATCGGAAAGATCGAGGACGCGGCGGCCGGGGACATCGCCTTCCTCGCGAATCCCAAGTACGAAAAATTTCTCGGCGAGACGAACGCGACGGCGGTGCTCGTGAGCCGCACCTTCGACGCGGCGAAGCACCCGGCACTGCCGGCGGCGCTCATCCGGGTCGCCGACCCGTATGCGTCGTTCGTCGTGCTTATCGGCACGTTCCAGCCTCCGGTGAAGCAGCAGGATCCCGGCATCCATCCGACGGCGGTGATCCATCCCACGACAGTCATCGGCGAGGGCGCCTCGATCGGCGCCTATGTCGTTATCGGCGAAGGCTGCACGATCGGCGCGAACACGATGCTCTTTCCGCATGTCGTCATCGGGAACTTTGTGCGGCTCGGCGAGGGGTGCAAGCTCTATCCGCATGCGTCGGTGCGAGAACAGT
>JAVBYH010000153.1 GCA_030824175.1 Bacteroidota bacterium
CGGTAACGAGCTCCCGTGCCCGCTGTTCGGTGAGCGTGGAGATGAGCTCGCCGTCGGCCTTCACGCCTTCGATGTCGCTCATGTAGAACAGCTTCTCGGCCTTCAGTCCCGTGGCGACCGCGCCCGCGGCGATGTCCGCGTTCACATTGTAGATCGTTCCCTTCGCGTCCACGCCGACGGGTGCAATAACGGGCATCAGCCGGTTCGAGAGGAAGAGATCGATGAACGGCACGTTCACATGGGTGATCATGCCGACGAGTCCGAGGTCGATGCCGCCTTCCATGTATTTCTCCGCGCGGAGGAGGAGGTTGTCGACGCCGCTCAGGCCGACGGCGTCGCCGTCGTAGTTGTTGATGAGGGCCACGACCTCCTTGTTGATCTTGCCGGCGAGCACCATCTGCACGACGGAGACCATCTTCTCGTCCGTGTAGCGCTGGCCGTGGACGAACTTCGTTTCGATGCCGAGCTTCGAGGCGATGTCCGTGATCTCCTTGCCGCCGCCGTGCACGATGACGATGTTGATGCCGATCTTCTTGAGGATGGTGACGTCCTGGGCGAACGTTTCCTTCAGGTGATCTTCGGTCATCGCCGCGCCGCCGTATTTTACGACGAACGTCTTGCCTTCATATTTGGAGATATAGGGAAGCGCCTCGATGAGCACTTCTTCCTTCGATTGGATCATTGGTTCTTCCTTGAGAGGGCGGAAGGGTGCGGTCCGCCCGGTTGTGCTGTCAGCTTCTGTAGTTTGCGTTGATCGAGACATACTCGCGCGACAGGTCGCACGTCCAGAACGTGGCCGCATGTGCGCCCGCGTGGAGGTCGATTGTGATCGTGATCTCCTTCTTCTGCAGGATCTTCTTGGCCTTCTCCTCGGAGAAGGAGATATCGTAGTTCCTGCCGAGGATGAGGAGCTTGCCGAAGCGTATCTCCGTCCTGGCCGGATTGAAGCGGATGCCCGAACGGCCGACGGCCGCCAGGATGCGGCCCCAGTTGGCGTCTTCGCCGTGGATGGCCGTTTTCACGAGCGACGAGGTGCAGACGGTGCGGCATGCGGTTTCGGCGTCCGCGCGCGAGGCGGCGCCCTTCACGGTGACTTCGACGAACTTCGTGGCTCCTTCGCCGTCCTTCACGATGAGCTTCGAGAGGACGATGAACACGTGCTCGAGCGCCGCGTGGAAGACCGTGAAGTCGGCGGACGATTCCTTCAGCGCGCCGGTGCCGGCGGCTCCGTTGGCGAGCACGATGGCCATGTCGTTCGTACTCGTGTCTCCGTCCACGGTGATACGGTTGAAGGAGACGTCCGTGACCATGGCGACGGTCTTTTTCAGCAGCGCGTGCGGTACGTTGGCGTCGGTGGTGATGAAGGCGAGCATCGTGGCCATGTTGGGAGCGATCATGCCCGAGCCCTTGGCGATGCCGCCGATGCGGACCGGTTTGCCTTCGAGCATGATCTCGACGGCGTATTCCTTCTGGAACGTATCCGTTGTACAGATGCCTTCGGCGGCGTCCGTTCCGCCCTTGCGGCTGAGAGATTTGGCGGTGGCAAAGATACCGAGCTTCACATTGTCCATGGGCATGAACTGCCCGATGACGCCTGTGGAGGAGACGAGGACCTCGGACTCGGCGATGTCGAGCGCCAGGGCAGTCGTCTTCACCGTCTGCAGGGCGTCCTTCATGCCGCGCTTGCCGGTGCAGGCGTTGGCGTTGCCGCTGTTGATGAAGATGGCGCGGGCGGTCTTCGACCGCTGCATCTGTTCCTTGTCCAGCGTGACGCACGCGGCCACCGTGGCGCTCTGCGTGAACACGCCGGCGCTGACGGACGGCGTCTTGGAATAGATGAGCGCCACATCCTTCTTCCGTTTCTTGATGCCCGCGTGGAGGCCTGACGCGAGGAATCCCTGGGCCGCGCAGACGCCGCCTTTCACTTTTTTCATTGTATGAGCGAGTGCCGCCTTCGTCGTGCCATGAGCCGTGGAATGAGTCGTCGTCATTTATGCGAGTCCTTCGGTTTCCGTGAAACCACACATGATGTTCATATTCTGAACGGCCTGTCCCGCCGCTCCCTTGATAAGATTGTCGATCACGCAGAAGATCATCACCTGGTCCGTCGCGTTGTGGAGCGTGAAGCCGATGTCGCAATAGTTCGTGTCCTGCACGTGCTTGATCTCGGGGTAGCGCGCACCGTCGACGCGCACGAACGGGGCGTCGTGATAGCAGCTCTCGTAAATGTCCCCGATGGCCGATGCGGTCGCGGGCTTCGCCAGGCGCCCGTACATGGACGAATGGATGCCGCGCGTGATCGGAACGAGGTGCGGCACGAACGCGACCGTGGCATCGGCGCCGGCGAATGTGCGGAGCACGGTCTCGATCTCGGGCGTGTGCTGATGGACGCCCGCCTTGTAGGCCCGGACTGTTTCGTTCGTCTCGGTGAACGAATAGTCGATGGACGACTGGCGCCCGGCGCCCGAGATGCCGGAGAGGGAGCTGATGACGATGCCCCTGGGGTCGACCACGCCCTCCTTCACAAGGGGGAGGAGGGGAAGCAGCGCGCTTGTCACGTAGCAACCGGGATTCGCCACGAGTTGCGCCGAGGCGATGGCCGTGCGGTTCCATTCGGGAAGTCCGTACACCGCGCCGGGAAGGTACTGCGCAGCGGTGTGCACATGCTTGTAATAGTGTTGGTAGAGCGCCGGGTCCTGCAGCCGGAAGTCTCCTCCGAGGTCGATCACGCGAAGCTTCGCGTCGATCAGTTCGGGGACGATCTTCATGGCCTCGCCCGACGGGAGGGCGATGAAGATGATGTCGCTCGAGCGGACCTTCTCCAGCGCGTACTCATCGAACACGAGGTCCGTCCGGTGTCTGAGCGCGGGATACACCTCATCCACGCGCTTGCCTGCGGCGCTATTCGCGAATACGTTGTCGATCTTCACACCCGGATGGCGAAGAAGGATCCTTATCAGTTCGGCGCCGGAGTAGCCCGATGCGCCAATAATGGAAATGGTCATGTCGTGAAAGGGGGAAAAAAGAAAAAGTGCCGGCTGCGGGTCGCAGGGCACAGGTGAAATAGTCAATGCATAATTATACAAAATTATGTATAATTATGCAAGAGCTATTTTAAATTTATTTTGCATACGCGGAGATTCCTCAGTCGCTCCGCTCCTTCGGAATGTCACAGGTAACGCTCCGACACAGTTAACGCCCGCATGTGCGCAGAACAGGCGCTTGACATTTTCCGGTGTTTTCAATACAATTGCTTCATGGACAGGCATCGCGTCTGTACACGGTTGTCCCTGCACGACAGAACACCCCGAAACAGGACACCAATCCGGGTTTCGTTGTCCTCCTCCAGTATTCGGAGATCTCACTTCGCATTCACCACTTTATTTTTATTAAGGGAGGGAGAGTCATGAAAAAAGGTAGTGATGTTGACGTGGTCGACATTGCCCGGAACATTCCGATCGGATTTGTTCCAACGCCCACCAAAGGCTACCGGACGCACAATATCATTTCCAAGGCGACGCTTGAGCCGGGGACGCCGCAGGCCCCCGCCACGCGTCTGCCTCTCCAGTATTCACTGGGCGCCCGGGTGCTCATGTGGAATTTCAACTCAACGGTCGACCGGATGAAACTGCGGAAAACATATCTGCCGAGCTATGTGTTCGCCGGTCCGAAGGATGCACGCATTGCAATCAAGGGCATGCCGATCGTCTGTCCGAATGTGATGGGCGACCTGATCGAGACGCCGGGCACGGATGCATTCGACAGCGTCCACACATTCGCCGTGGTGCGGCAGACGCTCACCATGTACCAGCGTCTGTTGAGTAACGCCGTGCCGTGGCAATGGAACAGCGGCGTGAATTCGGAGCCCCTGGAGGTCTATCCGCATGCGGGCCTGGCAATGAACGCCTGCTACTCGAGGTCCGAGCGGGCGCTCAAGTTCTTTTACTACGAAAAATTCGGCGAAGTGTCGGAGCGGATCTACACGTGCCGGTCGACGGACATCATCGCCCATGAGACCGCGCATGCCATCCTCGACGGCATCAAGCCGATGTGGCTGGCGGCGAACACGCTCCCGCAGACGAGCGCGCTCCATGAATGCTTCGCGGACCTGACAGCCATATTCGTGTCGCTGCTGCAGATGGACCAGATCGACGCCATCATCACGCAGACGAAGGCGAACCTGCACGACAAAACATATCTGTCCGATCTTGCGGAGGAGTCGGGTCTGGCCCTCGGGCGGTCGAACGGGCTTCGCAATGCCGACAACGATCTCACGCTCAGCCAGGCCGGCACCGATGTGCTCGCGCTCTCGCAGGCGTTCACCGGCGCGGTGTACGACATACTCGCGGACATGTTCGACTTCGAACGCAAGCCGGCGGAGAAGGACGACGCAGCGGTGCTGTTCGACGTGTGCCGCTACCTGCAGAGTGTCGTCGCGCGCGCATTCTTCCATGCGCCCAACGAGGGGGCCACGTTCGTGCATGTCGTGAACAACATGCTCCGTATCGTGAATGACGACGAGATGCCGGCGCAATACAGGAATTTCATCCGTCACCGGTTCGTCGTGCGCGAGGTCGTCAATTCGCCGCTTCCGATGAATGTTGATGCCGGTCCCGGTATCGAACTCCGGCCGCACATCGAGGATGAACGCGATGCGGTGCAGGACCGGAGCGGATGCTGCGGCACGATGCAGCACATCGATTATAATGGCGGTTACGACGCGATGGAGAAGGAGATCCATGAACTGAAACAATCGGCTGGCGACATGAAGCGGAACGGACATGACCGGTAGGGTGCCACGAGCAGGGGCGTATCGCACTGCGCCCCTGCCGTGCAGCCTTGTCGAGGCGTGGTTACACGACGACGGAATAGATCTGGCGAGACCCCGACTCGACGAGCGGCGTGAAGCGCTGATACCAATCGCCGAACTCCGGCGACGTCATCATCTCCCTGGACTGCTTTTCATACTTTGCCTCCTTCGCCTTGCCGAATTTCAAATTGAACACGTTGCGGACCACGATCATGGCGTCCTCCTCTGATTGTGTGAAAAATGGTGATGTATAAAAAACAGAGGCACACAACGGGAAGTTCCTCAGACGGTCTGTGCCGCCCGGGTGCGGGGGGGGGATCATTTCGATGAATTCTTGAGCGATGCGATCACTTTCCGCACCCAGGCGCGATCGAGTTCTTTCCCCGGGTCGGCGCCGATCGCCGTGAGGTACTGTTCGAACGCCGCGACGGCGGAGGCGGTATCGCGGAGGGAGGCGAACGACTGGGCGCGCCAGAAGAGAGCCTGGACGTTCGACGGATCATAGTCGGCCACGTGCCGGTAGGCCTCCGCCGCCTCGCGGTGCATGTTCTTTCCGTAGTAATATCCGGCGAGATTGTTGTACGCGTACGAAACATTTTCCGGGTGAAGCACGTCGATCGCCTTCCGGTACGTGCGAACGACAGCCTGCACCGAATCGACTTTCTTGTACGCCAGCGCGAGATTCGAATAATACCTCGCATTGTCCCCGTCGTGCGCGATTGCATTCACATACGACAATATGGACGAGTCGATGCGTCCGAGCGTGAAGAACGCGTACCCGAGCTGCGCATGGGCGGCGGCGTGCGTCGAATCGACGGCGATCGACCGTTTGAAATAGGTGACGGCGGCGTTGAGGCTGTCGAGCTTGCGATAGCATTCGCCGATGTAGAAGAGGAGATCCTTGTCGCGGGCTCGGAGCTGCGCGGCGCGGAGGTAGAGCCCGA
>JAVBYH010000157.1 GCA_030824175.1 Bacteroidota bacterium
ATCCTGATGCACGCTGCCGACGGCCGGATCGGCGTAGAGCCGAAAGGACGATTTCACGTCCGCTGCCGTCACGGCTGCGCTGTCCGACCAACGCGCGTCCATGCGCAGGTGGATAAGGATGTCGCGGCCGCTGTTCTTGAATTCGAACGCTCTCGCGAGAGACGGCGCGAAGCGGATCGTGCCGTCGGCCGTATCGGCTTCGGGCGTCACAAGCGAGGGATAGAGAAGTTCCACGATCTCCTGCGCGGTCGCGTCCGTGGTAAACAACGGATTGAACGTGTCGATGTCGCCGCTGAGGCCGATGACGATTATCTGCTGTTGAACGGAGCGGTCCTCTTTTTGCGAACAACCGGCGAAGAAGAGGAGAAGAAGTGTGAGGGCCAACAGATTTTTCGCAACCATTATGTATGCACTTCCTTGAGTATGAACCGTTGCACGAGAAGGGGAGTATCCGCTGAAAAGAAATAATTGTATTGAGATTTGGACACGGATTTAATATACTTAGTTCACTAAATGAAATCAACAATGCATATGAATGAAATTCTGCGCGTCGATCATCTTTCGGTACAGACGGCGCATCCCGGCGTGCGAACGGATATCATTCACGATGTCTCGTTTACAGTTCATGCGGGCGAGGTATTCTCCATTGTCGGCGAAAGCGGGAGCGGGAAGACGACGCTCGCGTGCGCTCTCACGCGGCTGCTGCCGCCTGCGCAGCTGTCGGTTCGCGGTTCCGTGCATTTCGGCGGCAGGGACGTTCTCGCCCTGCCGGATGCCGGGGTGCGGGGCGTGTTGCGGTCGCACATACGGTACTTGTTTCAGGAGCCGGGACAGTCGCTCAATCCGCTCTCCCGCATCTCGGCACAGCTTGCGCATGCGTTCGATCCCGAACCGGCCCACACGCGCAGATGCGCCGAGCTGTTCACATCGTTCGGTCTCACCGGCCATGACGAACTCCTCCGCTCGTATCCGCACCAGCTCTCGATCGGCACGCTGCAAAGGATCCTGCTTGCCGTTGCGCTTGCGGTGCGTCCGCGGCTGCTCATCGCCGACGAACCCACGAGCGCGATCGATTCGCTCGTCAAATTCCAGATGATGGACGCGATCCGCGCGCTCACGCGCCAGGAGGAACTCGCCGTCATCTTTATAACGCACGATCTCACCCTTGCCCGGCGCTATGCCGACCGCACGGCCGTGCTCAGCGGAGGGCGACTTGCACGTACTTGATGTCTCCACTCTTGTGTGTGCGTACCGCACCGACGGGAACGGAGCGAAGACGGTGCTCGACGGCGTCTCGTTCTCGGTGGACGAAGGCGGCTGCCTCGGCCTCATCGGCGACAGCGGCGGCGGCAAGTCGACGATCGCCCGGTGCGTGGCGGGGCTCATGCGGCCTGACGCGGGCCGCATCTCCATCTGCGGCACGAACGTGTTTCCCGACGTGAAGAACCGCAGGATGCTTGCGGGGAAGGTCCAGATGCTGTATCAGGATCATGCGGCGTCCTTCGACCCTATCATGACGGTGCGGGAGTCTCTCGAGGAGGGGGTGCGTGTGCGGGCGAACGGGGGAGCCATCCCCGCCGGCCGCATTGTCCGAATGCTGGAAGAAGTCGGACTCGGACCGGACATGTGCGACAAATTTCCGCGTCAGCTCAGCGGAGGGGAGCGTCAGAGGGTGGCGCTGGCCCGGTCCCTCTCCGTCGATCCTCCGCTCCTTGTGCTCGACGAGCCGACCTCGTCGCTCGACGAAGTCACACAGGTGAAGATCCTGGACCTCGTCGCGTCCATGCAGCAGGCCAAGGGCACGGCCATCCTCTTCATTTCGCACGACATTACGTCCATCGCGCGCATCTGCGATCGCATCGCCGTGCTCTGCGGAGGGCGCATCGTCGAATCGGGTCCCACCGCATCAGTCCTTGCCAACCCCTCGCATCCCTACACGAAGCGCATCGCGGAGCTCCATGCCTGAGCGCATCATCCGTTGAATCGCAGTGTCAAAAGCGTGATGTCGTCCGATTGCGGCGCATTGCACGTGTGCGTTTTCAGGTGCGCGATGCTCCCGGTGACGATCTCATCGATCGTCGATCCGTTCACGCCCGCAAGAAACGCCTCGAGACGGTCCTCTCCGTAGAGATTCTTTTCCGCATCCATCGCTTCGCTCACGCCGTCGGTGTACAGGAAGATCGTGTCTCCCTTGTGGAGCGTGAGTTTCTTCGTCTCGAAATCAAGCCGTGGAATCTTGCCCAAGAGCGTGCCCTCGGTGTCGGGGAGCTGCTCGACCGTGTGCGAGTCTGCACGGAGAAGGTAGGGGCTGTTGTGACCGCCGTTGCTGTAGTGCACCTCGCCGGTGCGCACATTCATCACGGCGTAGAACACGGTGACGAATGTCGCCGATTCGCTCTCGGGGATGAGGAGCGTGTTGAGACGGCGCAACACCTCGCCCGGATTCACGATCTGGTGCGCGATCGCCTTCAGGAGCGTCCGCGCGACGGCCATGTAAATCGCCGCGGGGATGCCCTTGCCCGACACGTCGCCGATCGTGAAGGCGAGCCTGTCCTCGTCGATGAAATAATAATCGTAGAAATCACCGCCCACCTCTTTCGCCGTCACCATCTGCGCGAAGATCCCGATCTCGGGCCGGTGCGGGAACGGGGGGAACACCTTCGGCAGGAGCGACTGCTGTATGCGCGTCGCCGTGGTGAGATCGCGCTGCACCGCGACGAGGTCGTCGTGCGATTTCAACGCGTCCTTGATGATGGCCAGGTGCTCCATCGTCTTCTGCACCGTGAGTTCGAGATCGTTGAAGTTGATCGGCTTCGTGAGGAAGTCGAACGCGCCGCGGTTCATTGCCGTGCGTATGTTCTCCATGTCGCCGTACGCGGAGATGATCACGGACTTCAGCGCGGGATTGTTCATTTCATGCAGCTTCTGGAGGAGCGTGAGCCCGTCCATTTCGGGCATGTTGATGTCCGAAAGGACGACGGTGATGTCCTGATGCTGCGAGAGTTTCTCGAGGGCCTGGAGCCCGTTCTGTGCGAAGACGAAATTGAATTCGTTTTCGCGAATCTGTTTCCTGAACTTCTGTTTGATGAGGAGTTCGAGGTCCGGTTCGTCGTCTACGACGAGGATCTTGTGGCCCATGCTGATGCTTTCGATAAAGTGTGTGTGCCGCATCGGATTCCGGTTATGAAAAATTGAACACGTCCTTTTTCACCTGGAGAAAATCGATGGGTTTCGTGAAGTAGTGGTCGGCGCCGGTGGTCATGGCCGTGGTGAAATTGATGTCGTCGCCGTACGCCGTGATCATCGAGACACGGATCTGCGGATAGCGTTCCTTGACGATCCGCAGCAGTTCGAGTCCGGTCATGCCCGGCATGTTGATGTCCGAGAGGATGCAGACGATGTCCGGGGGTTGGATGCTCGTGAGGTACGTGAGGGCCTCATCGCCTGAAAACGCATAATACAATTCTATGAGTCCCTGCTTCACTTCTTTGCGGAACTGCTGTTTGAACAGAATCTCAACATCCGTTTCATCATCGACGATCATTACCTTCATCATGAGAGCGCTCCTGTGTTCCGCTGTTCGGTTGGCAGCGTAATAATGAATTCCGTGAATTCTCCGACTTCCGTCTCGACCCGGATATCGCCTTTGTGTTCCTGCGTGATGGTGTCGTATGTAAGGGAGAGGCCGAGGCCCGTGCCGATGCCGGCGGGTTTTGTCGTGAAGAACGGATTGAAGATCTTGTCGAGAGCCGACTTGGGGATGCCCGTGCCGTTGTCCCGAATGCGGATCTCGACGGCGCCGTCGTGCTTCTTCGTGCTCACGCGGACGACGGGCATGAATCCGTTCTGCTGTGATTTCTTTTTTTCGTTGGCGGCGTAGCATGCGTTGTTGACAATGTTCAGGAAGGCCCGGCTCAGGTCCTGCGGGACGATGCTCATGCGGCCGACCGCCGGATCGAAGTCCGTTTCGATCTTGATATTGAACGAATGGTCCTGCGCGCGCATGCCGTGGTAGGCGAGGTTCGTGTATTCGGACAGCAGCGCGTTCAGGTCCGTCTGCTGGCGTTCGCCCGCCTTGCCGCGCGAGTGGAGGAGCATGCCCCGGACGATGCTGTCGGCGCGCTTGCCGTGGTCGTTGATCTTGCCGACGTTCTGTTCAAGGTCGTCGAGGATCTCCTTGATCTCCGCGGCGCGGGCCGGATCCACCTGTTCGCGTTCGAGCAGGAGTTCCTGGCGGAGTTCCCGGGTGAGGTCCTGGGAGAGCGTCGCGAAATTCGTGATGAAGTTGAGGGGATTCTTGATCTCGTGCGCGATGCCCGCGGTGAGCTGCCCGAGCGAGGCCATCTTTTCGGAGAGGACCAGCTGCTTCTGCGCCTCCTTCAGGTGATCGAGTGTCTGCTGCAGTTCGCGTGTGCGTTTCTCAACGACGTCGTTGAGCTCTGCGGCGCGCTTCTTCAGCTGCCGCGTCCGCATGAGATAGATGGAGGGGCCGGTGGTGAGGAACAGGAACACGCACAGGGCGATGAACCACGTGCTCTGATAGAAATACGGCTTCAATTCGAAGGACGCCGCGGCGATCTCGTCGTTCCACACACCGTCGCTGTTGGCGGCGATCACTTTGAACACGTACTCGCCCGGCGGGAGGTTCGTGTAATACGCATCGCGGCGCGTTCCCGCATCGGACCAGTCCGAGTCGAATCCGTCGAGCCTGTACTTGAATTTCACATGCTCGCCTCCGACGAAACTCAGTCCCGTAAAATGAAAGTCAAATTTGCTGGTGCCGGCCTCGAGCGTGATGGCGCGACGGATGTCCTGCGGCTTCCCGTCGGCGAGGAACTGCTCGATCACGACGGGAGGGGCGACGGGATTAAGGTTGATCTCCGCGGGATTCACAATCGAGACTCCCTTTACCGTGCCGAAGGCGAGCCTGCCGTCGGCGAGTTTCCATGCGGAGGGGGAAAATCCTCCGTTGCATTCCCTGCTTTTCATGCCGTCCGCTTCGCCGTAGACGATGGAGCGGACGGATGGTTTCCGCCCGTCGGCGACATCGTTCAGATCCTGTTTCAGGACGCGATAGACGCCCCTGTTGCATGACATCCAGAAATACCCGAACTGATCTTCGAGGATCGTGTATGCGGAATAATCGAAGAGGCCCTGCGCAGGCGTGATGAGCGAAAAGGCGCCGTCCTTGTACCGGTGAAGTCCCTCGTTCGACATGCTGAGCCAGATCGTTCCGTCTCCGTCCTCGTAGAAGCTCAGGGCGAAATTTCCCTTGAGCCCTTCTTCGGGAGTGAAGTGATGGAGCCTGCCGTCGGTGAGCCGGTAGACACCGGTGCGTGTGCCGATCCAGAGGCTGCCCTTGCTGTCTTCATTCATGAACCCGATGAACGATGCAATGCTGTCCAGCGGATGATACCGGCTGAACGTGCCGTTCCTGTAGAGGAGCACGATGTTCCCCGAGGCGGCGAGAAATTCGCCGGACTTCCGTTCGATGAACGCCGTCGCGATGTCGTTGGTGAAGCCGTCCTTATTCGTGTAGATGGTCCGGCTGCCGTCCTTGATCCTGACGGCGCCCTTCGTCGTTCCCACCCACACGGCGCCTTTCGAGTCGGCGTAGAGCGACTGCACAAAATTCGATGGCAGCCCGTTCTGCGATGTGATGTATGCCGCGAAACCGTTGGTGATCCGGTTCGCGCCGCCCCCGGGCGTGCCGGCCCAGAT
>JAVBYH010000156.1 GCA_030824175.1 Bacteroidota bacterium
GCCGGCGGAACTCGTGAAGACGATCAACGCCAACGGCGGAAAACTGAAGGATGCCGTGGGCATTCCCGAGGACCAGCTGCGGCGCGCGGCGGCATCGGCCGTATGCAAGATCAATATCGATTCGGACGGGCGCCTGGCAATGACGGCGGCGATCCGGAAGGTGTTCACGGACAGTCCCGCGGAGTTCGATCCGCGCAAGTATCTCGGACCGGCCCGCGACCAGCTGAAGGAGCTCTACAAGTACAAGATCATCAACGTGCTCGGCAGCGCAGGCAAGGCATAACACAGACAAACACGGGAAACCGACCGGGTGCACGAAGGTTCGTGCATCCGGTTTTTTTATAGTCCAGAGAGAAGGAAGTGACGGCCATGAAGCTATCAACGATTGCGGTGCACACCGGCGTCAACAAGGACTCGGCATACAACAGCGTCATCACGCCGATCTACCAGACATCCACATTCAGGTTCGAGGACATCGGCACGACGAAGGGCTTCGACTATACGCGCTCCGGGAATCCGACGCGGCGCGCGCTCGAGGAGAGCATCGCGGCGCTCGAGGGCGGGGCCGACGCCTCCGTCGTCGCCACCGGCATGGGCGCCGTGACGACGGCGCTGACGCTGTTCAAGACGGGCGACCACATCGTGTGCACGGACGACTGTTACGGGGGCACGGAGCGCCTGCTTCGGACCTATGCGGAGCACTTCGGCATCCTCGTGACGCATGTGAACATGCGCGACCTCGACGCTGTGCGCGCCGCGGTCACGCCCGCGACGCGGGCGCTGTGGATCGAGACGCCGAGCAATCCGCTGTTGAACGTGGTGGACATCCGGGCGCTCTCGGACATCGCGCATGAGGCGAACGCCATGTCCATCGTGGACAACACATTTCTCTCGCCGGTGAACCAGCGGCCGTTCGAGTTCGGCGCCGATCTGATCATTCATTCGACGACGAAGTATCTGAACGGGCACTCGGACGTCGTCGGGGGCGCCGTCGTCTCGCGGATGCCGGAGACCGCCGAGAAGATCAAGTACCTCTCGAACGCGATCGGCATCACGGCCGCTCCGTTCGACTGCTGGCTGACGCTGCGAGGCATCAAGACGCTCGTGCCGAGGATGAGGGAGCACGAGGCGAATGCGCACAAGGTCGCGCTGTATCTTGACGCGCATCCGCTCGTCGGGAAAGTGTTTTATCCGGGCCTCCCGGCGCATCCCGACCACGCGCTCGCGTCGAGACAGCAGACCGGGTTCGGCGGCATGGTGTCGTTCGAATTGAAGGGGGATCGCGACGCGGTGAACCGCGTGCTCATGGGGACGAAGCTCTTCGCGCTTGCAGAGTCGCTCGGCGGCATCGAGTCGCTCATCGAGCATCCCGCGTCGATGAGCCACGCATCGATGGATCCGGCGCTGAGGGAGAAGGTGGGATTGAACGAGCGGGTGATACGCCTGTCGATCGGCATCGAGGACGCGGACGATCTCATCGCCGATCTCGACGCGGCGCTCGCCGCGGCGGCGAAGCAATAACGGAAATAGAAAAAGCAGTGGATGCGTTGCGGCGCTCCCGTCCCTTCCGGGGTGGGAGCGCTTGTTATTTATGAGGGGGCGACAGCTGCGGCGCCGCCCGGCGCATCACCGTTGTGCCGGCATCGGGCACGCCGCGGGAGCGCCTTCGTTTCCCATCCTGTCCACGGCCGAGACGGCGACCGCAGTGAGGCGTTCGACGATCTCTGCAGGGTCTTCCGGCTTCCGGTTGCGTCGTGTGTCCTTTGCCGTGCGCGCACCGGGTAGGCGGAGCACACGTTCGTTCCGCGTGAGGATCGTGTACGACCACGCCGTCCCGTATTGCGAGTAGACGACCCAACGGAACACGTCCGTGCTGTCCGGGTGCGTCCACGCGATCTGCAGCGAGCTGTCGGTAATCGACGCGGCGACGGCGGGCTGTTCGGGCGCCTCGGCGTCGAGCCAGGGGAAGGAGGGGACGATCGCCTGCCTCCGGTACGGCCCGGCGACGAGACCCGCGTTGAGCACGCTCGAGTCCCGCATGAACGTCTTCATGCTGAAGTGGACGTGACCCGGCGCTTCGGGCACGATGCCGCGTCCGATCATGATCTCATTGATGATCTCGTCTGTGCCCTTCTCGTTCGCTGATTTCCCGATGATCATGCCCGGCCAGAGGTTGCGCGCCTGCGTGTTCTCTTTGGCCCACCATGCAAGGAGCACGGGGAAGCTCTGGGGAATCTGGTTGACGGGCCAGTAGAGCTGCGGGGACCAGTAATCGATCCATCCCTTGTTGAGCCAGAGCCTGGCGTCTGCGAAGAGGCCGTTGTACTGGTCGAAGCCGGAGATCGACGGGGGGAAGCCCGGACGCCAGATCCCGAACGGGCTGATGCCGAACTTCACCGAGCGTCGTTCCTTTTTGATCCCCGTGTAGACGCGCTCGACGAACGTGTTCACGGCTGCCCGCCGCCAATCCTCGCGCGAGAGCGTGCCGCCGCCGGCGGTGTACGCGGCCCACGTGTCGTCGTCGGGGAACGTGCCGTCGCCGTACGGGTAGAAGTAATCGTCGAAGTGCACGCCGTCCACATCGTACCGCTTCACAACATCCATGACGACGGCGAACGAATGGTCCTGCGTTTCCTTCTTCGCCGGATCGAGCCAGTACATGCCGTCGGGCAGCTGCTTGGCGAGTCCGGGGCGTGTGCGGATGATCGATGTCCCTGTGACCTCTCCGCCTTTGGGCATGTGGGCGCGGTACGGATTGAACCAGACGTGCAGTTCGAGCCCGCGGTCGTGCGCCTCGGTGATCCAGAACGCGAGTGGATCGTAGTACGGGTCGGGCGCCGCGCCCTGCGTGCCGGTAAGATAGGCGGACCACGGCTCGAGCGTGCTGGGATAGAACGCGTCGCAGTGGGGACGGACCTGAAGGATGATCGCGTTCAGACGCAGCGCCGCAGCCGTGTCGAGAATGGCGCGCGCCTCGCGCTGCTGCGCGTCGGTCGTGAGGCCGGGGGCGGATGGCCAATCGATATTGTTCACGGTGGCAAC
Source organism: Bacteroidota bacterium (assembly GCA_030824175.1). Taxonomy (GTDB): domain Bacteria; phylum Bacteroidota; class Ignavibacteria; order UBA10030; family UBA8401; genus CAISDA01. The sequence continues at coordinate 3,043 of JAVBYH010000156.1, forward strand.
CCAGGCCGCGCGGAATTCCCGCTCGGCGCGCGATGCGGCCGGCACGGGGGATGTCTCCCCGGCACAGAGCGCGCCGCTGCAGCCGGACATCAGGAGCATGGCGACTGCGCCGAGGAAGCAGGGACGGATATGAACTGTCATGAGATCTCCGGTAATGGACGATGTGCCACATAATGTATCCAAAATCCGACGGAACTTCCACATGTGCATCCTTGACATTGAGGCAGAGGAGTAGTATCCTTCCGTCAGCGGGGGCATTCACATTCACGCACGACAGCCATAAGGACGACGCATGAAACGACGATTGCCGATCTCTGCATACAACTGGACGACTGTGATCGGCGCGACGCTGGCGCTCATCTCGCTCTTCATGATTGTGTTCCTGTTCATCGCCTCCGTCTTCATCCAGCGGGGCAGTTCGTACCTCGGACTCATCATCTACATCGTCCTCCCCGCGTTTCTCGTGGCCGGACTCATCCTCATCCCCGTGGGCATGCTCTTGAAGGCGCGGCGAGACAGGAGAACGCCTGCCGCGGACCTCGTGTGGCCCGTTGTGGATATGAACAAAGACACGCACCGAAACGCGTTCATGATATTCTCCGTCGGGACCACGGTGTTCCTCCTCTTCTCGGCGATCGGCAGTTACGAGGCGTTCACATTCACCGAAAGCGTCGAGTTCTGCGGCACGATCTGCCACTCGGTGATGCGCCCCGAATTCGTCGCGTACCAGAATTCCCCCCATGCGAACGTGCGCTGCGTCGAGTGCCATGTCGGCGAGGGGGCGGACTGGTACATGCGCTCGAAACTCTCGGGCCTCTACCAGGTGTACTCCGTCACGTTCCACAAGTATCCGACGCCGATCCCGACACCGGTGATGAACCTGCGCCCGGCGCGCGAGACGTGCGAGCGGTGCCATTGGCCGAGCAAGTTCTACGGGCAGAAGCTGACCGTGAAAAAATATTACCTCGCGGACGAGCAGAACACGCCGTGGGAAATACACATGGCGGTGAAGATCGGTCCGTCGCACCGCGCCGCCGGACTGCAGGAGGGAATCCACTGGCATATCAATCCCGATGTCGCGATCGAGTACAAGGCGACGGACGCGCAGCGCCAGGTGATCGGGTGGGTGAGGCACACGAACCGGAAGACGGGGGAGGTGACGGTGTTCGAGGATGCGGCGAGTCCGATCGCGAAGGCGCAGTTCGATTCGCTCGAGACGAGGACGATGGATTGCATGGACTGCCACAACCGGCCGTCGCACAATTACATGCCGCCGCAGTTTTTCCTCGATCATGCAATGGCCGCGGGGCTGCTTCCCACGAGCCTGCCGTTCATGAAGAAGCTGGCGACGGACATGGTGGCCGTGGAGTATGGCACGACCGACAGCGCGATGGCGGGGATACGCAAGGGCGTCGAAGAGTTTTACCGCACCGGGTACCCTGATGTGTACGAGAAGAACCGCGCGCTCATCGCCGAGGCGGGCGTGCGGATAGGCCAAGAGTACGGGAAAAATATTTTCCCCGAGATGAAGGTGAAGTGGAGCGCCTACCCGAGCAATCTCGGCCACATGGAGTTCAACGGATGCTTCCGGTGCCACGACGGCAACCATGCGACGAAGGAGGGAAAGGTGATCTCGAAGGATTGCAATCTCTGCCACACTGTGTACGCGCAGGGGAATCCCTCGTCGCTTGTGATGAATCCGTTGGATAAGCCGTTGGAGTTCAGACATCCCGTGGAGATCGGGGATGCGTGGAAGGAAACGGTATGCACGACGTGCCATACGGGATTGAACCCGTAGCGGCCGCGATACCGCGTGCGGGAACGGCAGGATGATGGAGACTGCCCGACATCGGGTCATGATGTCGGGCATTTTTTTTATTGCACCGAATGCCGTCGTTGAACGGCTCGCATGCGAGAAGGTAAAAATGCCCTTGACAAAGAGACGGGCTTTTTCTATCTTTATCGTTAAAGTTATCGGTAAAGGGTTGCAGACACGCCGTACCCACATAATTGATGGAGTTCCACGATGAAAATTTCTACCGCTGTTCGACAAGTGTTGTTCGCCCTCCTCATCCTTCCCTGTCTGCTGCGCGCGCAGGGATCGCTCCAGGGATCCGTTTCCGATTCGACGATCAGCGAACCGTTGATCGGCGTGAACGTCTTTTTAAAAGGCACCGCCCTCGGCGGCGTCACGGACATCGAAGGAAAATACAAGGTCGCCAAGATCCCCGCCGGCACGTACACCGTGCGGATCTCGTATCTCGGATATAAGACGAAAGAAATGACAGTGTCGATCGCGAACGAGAAAACGACCGCGTTGAACGTCCGTCTCCTTCCCGACGTCATCGAGGGTGATGTCGTCATCATCACCGCCCAGGCGCGCGGCCAGATGGCGGCGATCAACCAGCAGCTTACCGCGAAGACGATCGTGAATGTCGTCTCCGAGGAGAAGATCAAGGAACTCTCGGATGCGAATGCTGCCGAGGCAATCGGCAGGCTCCCCGGCGTGTCGCTCCTGCGGTCCGGCGGCGAGGCCAACAAGGTGATCCTGCGCGGCATGAGCGACAAGTTCACCACGGTCACCGTCGACGGCGTGAAGATCCCGCCGACCGATCCCGATTCGCGCGGTGTCGATCTGAGTACGCTCTCGCAGGGCTCGCTCTCGGGCATCGAACTCT
>JAVBYH010000154.1 GCA_030824175.1 Bacteroidota bacterium
GGTGATCGCCTTCGGGTACATCTTCCCGTCGTGCAGCATGTTCGCATACGCAAGCTGCGCTTCCTTGTCCGCGGGATTCGCAGCCAGGAACCGCTCCATCGATGCGATGCGGTGCCCGGTTGTGTCGGACTGCGTGAGCGCGGTGTTCTGCGGCACCACGGGCGCCGCCTCGTCGTTCCTCAGATACAGGTAGCCGAGGATCACAACTGCCGCGATGCCCGCGTACACATATCCGGGCTGGATCTGGATCGTGATCGGCTGCGCCTTCTTCTTCGCCTTCGGCGCTGCACCGGCCGCGGCAGTCGATGTGGTTTTCGGCGACACTGCCGCCGGCGTGGCGGCCTTCGGCTGCACGGACACAGGGGCGCCTCCTGCGGTCAGTTCGCTTCCGCATCCCACACACTGTTGTACGTCCGGCGGATTGGCGATGCCGCACCACGGACAATTTTTCTTCTCTCCCGGCATTACTCCTCCGCCGCCTCAGGCAGCGGTTTCTTCGACGGCTTCTCCACCGGGGGATGCAGCTTCATGCTTTCGTTCACCTTCGATTTCAGCTCCTTCGACACCTTGAAGAGCGGCACGAAGTGATCGTCCACCGGAACCTGCGCACCGGTGCGGGGATTGCGGGCCATGCGGCCTTTGCGTTCCTTCACCTTGAAGCTGCCGAAGCCGCGGATCTCTATGTTGCGGCCGTCGCAGAGCGACTGGATGACGGTATGGATGAATCCGTCTACAACCGCTTCCGTTTCCACTTTCGTCAGACCGGTGCCCGACGCGATCGTGTCGACGATATCTGCTTTCGTCACAGCGAGTCTCCTGAATTATTATGGTTGCGTAATAGAATATTGAAGCAACGGATGGTTGAGCAGCTCATTCTTCAGGCCGGCCACTTCATTCTTTACGTTCCCGAACAAGATATCCGATAACTTTTCTTTTTTCTTCTCGCGGATTGTTGCAGGCGTCCCCGTGATGTCGGCCATCGCTGCGGCGATCCCGATCGCGTCTTCGTACGTGCCGAGCGTGTCGATGAGACCGACTTCATACGCCTTCTTTCCCGTATACACCCTGCCGTCGGCAAGCTTCCTTACGACGTCCAACGGGAGCTTCCGCTCGTTCGATACGACGGTGATGAACTGCTCATACACGTCGTCGATCATTTCCTGAAAATATTTTTTGTCGTCTTCTGTCGCCGCACGCATCGGCGAACCGGCATCCTTCAGCTTCCCGCTCTTGATCGTCGTTGATGTCACGCCGATCTTGTCCAGCAGCTGGTTGAAATGCATGAACTGCGAGATCACGCCGATGCTGCCGGTGATCGTGCCCGGATTCGCCACGATCTTGTCCGCTCCGCATGCCACGTAATATCCGCCGCTTGCAGCCATGGCGCCCATCGACACGACGACAGGCTTGCCTGAATCGCGTGTCTTCTTCACTTCTTCATAGATCTCCTGGCTGGCGGCAACGCCTCCGCCCGGAGATTCAACACGGAACACAATGGCCTTCACCGACGAGTTCTCGCGGTATTTCTTGAACAGGCGCACCGTATTCTCCGACGAGACGATGGGCTCCTTCAGCTCGATAAGCGCGATCGTTCCATTGCTGCCGGTGACGACATCTTCATTTTCGTCATCATTAAAAACATAGAACATGACAGAGAATATCATCACCACGAACGCGAGGACGATCGCGGTAATAATGCCGAAAACCCATTTGGATGTTTTTGTCACGGTGTCCCGGTAGTGTCTGTGTAACTTATTGAAATGATTATAATTATAAGAAAAATGGAGGGGAATGTCAAATAGTATTTCCGCGCGGTCATTTCGCGCGGGGCGCGCACCGTGTGCCGGGGCGCCTCGCGTGGATGAGGTCTGGATGTCAGGTGGTGCGGCCGTAGACCATCGCCTCGAGGCGTGCGACACGCTCTTCCATCGGAGGATGTGTGCTGAAGAGGGACATCAGTCCCCCGCCGCTCAGCGGATTTACGATGAACATGTGCGCGGTGGACGGATTCGCATTCATCGGAACGACTTCCGCGCGCGCCTGCAGTTTCTTGAGCGCCCCGGCGAGCAGCAACGGATTTCCCGCATACTCCGCGCCCGCCTCATCGGCAAGATATTCCCGCGAGCGTGAGATCGCCATCTGAATGAGCATCGCCGCGATCGGCGCAATGATGATCATCACGAGGCTGGCGATCGGACTGCCGCCTTCGTCGTCATCCGAGCGGCGTCCGCCGAAGATCATCGCCCACTGCGCCATGTGCGCGATCATCGAGATCGCACCGGCAAACGTCGCGGCGATCGTGCCAATCAGGATGTCGCGATTCTTCACGTGCCCGAGCTCATGGCCGATCACGCCGCGCAGCTCGTCCTTCGTAAGCAGGCGCAGTATCCCCTCCGTGACGGCAACGGCCGCATGTTGCGGATCGCGCCCCGTGGCGAAGGCGTTCGGCTGCTCGCCCTGGATGATGTAGAGCTTCGGCATCGGCAAGCCCGCCCGCGCCGCAAGTTCGCTCGTCATCCTGTAGAGGTCGGGCCGGTCGCTCTCGGTAACCTCCTGCGCGTGGTACATTTTCAGTACGATCTTGTCGCTGAACCAATAGCTTCCGAAATTCATGACGATTGCGAACATGAACGCCATCATCATGCCGCCCTCGCCGCCGAGCACATAGCCCACGGACACCACAAGCACCGTCATCAGTGCCATCAAAAATGTTGTTTTCATCGCATTCATAGGGATCTCCTTCTTGTTCCTTGTATACTCCTATTAGTAGACGTGCCAGGAGGCATTTTGTTCCATCGTTTCCATTATTTCTGGTACACGAGCAGGCGCATCGCCGTCCTGCCGCCCGCGGTCATCCTGCATGCGTACACCCCGCTTGCGGCGTTCCGGGGAGTCCACCGCGCCGAGTAGCTGCCGGGCTCATGGTGCCCCTCCACGAGCGTCGCGACGGTGCGCCCGAGCACGTCGGCGATCGTCAACGTGGCGTGCGCGGCCTCGCCGATCCGGAATGGCAGCACGGTCCCGCCGTTGAACGGATTCGGATAATTCTGGTCGAGGTGGAAATCGATCGCCGCCCCCTCCGTCTTCACGCGCGATGCGGCCGCCTTGTCCAGCCTGTACATCTTCCCGTCATACGAGCACACGAACAATTCGTTGCCGGCATCGACGCCGAAGGACGAGATCGCGCCGGCATTGGCCAGGAGCAATTCGTTATGCGCGACACCCTGCGCGTCGACGCTCAGCGCCCAGAGGTTCTGGCTGACGAAATCGGCATACACGTATTTCCCGTAGAGCGACGGAATATTCTTCCCCCGGTACACATGCCCGCCGGTGACGGACCATCCCCCTGCGGCATCATGCCCGTACTCCCATACCGGAAGCGCGAGTCCGTTCTGATCGCACCCCGCGGCCGGAGAGAAGCAGTGGAGACCTTCCATGGTCCGCCATCCGTAATTCTTCCCGCTCTCGACAATATCGATCTCCTCGTACTTGTTCTGCCCGACATCCCCGACCCATAATTTTTTCGTCACCGGATCGAAGCTGAAGCGCCACGGATTTCTCAGGCCGTATGCGTAGACTTCCTCCGCCGCCGAAGCGTCGCCCCTGAATGGATTGTCCGGAGGGATCGAATAATTCCTGCCGCCCGTTGGCGTGTTCACATCGATGCGGAGGATCTTTCCGAGGAGTGATTTCTTGTTCTGCCCGTTGTTCTGCGGATCGCCGCCGGAGCCGCCGTCGCCCATGCCGATGTACAGGTATCCGTCGGGTCCGAAGGCGATGCATCCTCCGTTGTGATTCTCGTAGGGCTGGGGGATTTCAAGGAGCACGACGCGGCTCGCAACGGTGGCGGTGTTCGATCCGGGAGTAGTCATCGTGAAGCGGGCGATCACCGTGCGCAGCGGAGACGACGCGGTATAGTCGACGTAAAAATACCCGTTCTCGCTGAAGCGCGGATGAAAGGCTAGCCCGAGGAGCCCGAGCTCGCCCGAGCGGTCTTCGACGAGATCTTTGATGTCCAGCATCAGCTCGCGCGTCGGCATCGCGCCGTGCTGCACGGCGTAGATGCGGCCCGACTGTTCGACGATCATCGCACGGCCGCTGCCGTCCGGCGGCGTCTGATAATCCACCGGCCTGTCGAAGATGAAATCGGGATACACGCGCGTGAGTCTGGTTTGTCCATCTGCGCATGCATAGCACAGCACGCCGATGCATGCGGCGGCGAATACGGTTCGAATGATGCTCATTGCACACGTCCCCTTCTCGTTGTCATTACCACCTAAACGAGAGGGAGAACGTGCGAGTTCCCGCATGCACTGCATCGAACAGCTCACATGGCATGTGCGCGCGCCCGCGGATCAGACGCAGTAGCGTTCGATGTCCGTGCGTGTGATCCTGCCGGCAAGCACAACGCTGTCCGCGCCGGCGTACGGGAAGTAGAGATCTCCATTGTAAAAGTACGAACCGCAGATGAACACGACGTCGTTCACGCCGAGCTCCGCATCGCCCGTGGTTTCGGCAGGCGTACCGGGACGAAGCAGCGGCTCGTCGCGTTTCACGACCGGATCCGAGCCCCGGGGATCGAGAAGGGCAATGCCGAGGTCGTATTCACGCGTCGCGTCGGCCCGCCGGTTCCCGATGTGATACACCATGAGAAATCGGCCGTCCCCGATCCGCATGGGAGGCGATCCTCCACCCACCCACGTGTCCGTGAACTCCGGATTCGGGCGGATCCTCATGAGCACGCCGCGCGTCTTCCACTCTCCCAGCACAGAACCTCCTTCGGCCCAGTGGATCTGCATGGCGTTCTCTCCCTGCATCGGCCGGTGGAGCATGAGCAGCCCGCCGTCGACGGGCGCGTCGAAGAGCATCGCATTCTTGTTGTCGATGCGGTTGAAGTCGGCGTTCAACAAGCCGTGCTTTTCCCACTCGAAAAAATTCTTCGTCGAGGCAACCGCGATGCGCACCCGATTGTGGGGCGAGCCGGTCGCGTACGCCGTATACGTGAGATAGTACGTGCCATCGACTCTCGTGAGACGCCCGTCTTCGACGCCGAGGTTCTCGTACGCCTCGGTCGGACGCAGCACGGGTTCCGCGGCACGGGCCAGCAGCCGCAGTTCGGCCGTCAAGACGGCGAGTCCCATGGTGGAACGCGTATGGTCCCATTCGACCGTCTTCTTCCCCTGCGCGCGATACAGCAGGAAGCAGAGCGCCGGTTCTTCGAGCAGCCGTCGCTTCACGGCGGCGTCGAACGGCAGCGACGGAATGATGCGCTGCAACTCCTCCCTGTCGTCGACGAGCATGCATGCGGGATTGAAAGTGACTTTGTTCTCCCACGGATGGTCTCCGATCTTTGCTACGATCGGCGCACCTCCGTTGAGGCGCTCGACGCGGGGAAGATTAGCTTGGGTCATTGTCGTTGTCGTTTAATGTGCGACCGGCTGCATGCAGCCGATCAATTCGTCGACGTCCACCGTGGCGATGCCCGATGAAATATCGGACATGGCGTACGGCAGGACGAGTCTGTTGTGATGAATGAGCGAGCCGCACGAGTACACGACGTTGGGCACGTATCCCTCGCGTTCCGCGGCATTCGGCATAAGCAGCGGCTCCTCAAGCTGCGCGATCACCTTGCGGGGATCCTGCAGATCCAGGAGGATGGCACCGATGGAGTACTGCCTCATCGGGCCGACGCCGTGTGTAAG
>JAVBYH010000152.1 GCA_030824175.1 Bacteroidota bacterium
CCATCTCGTGCTCGGGGTGAGCGGCGGCATCGATTCCATGGCCATGCTCGACGCATTCTGCGAGTTGCGCACGCAGTGGCGCCTGAGCCTCAGCGTGGCCCACGTCAATTACCGCCTCCGCGCGAAAGAATCGGATGCGGACGAACGCCTCGTCATCCGGACCGCCAAAAAATTCGGCCTGCCGGTCTACGTGCGTCGCGCCGACACGAAAACGATCGCCGCCTCGCGCAAGGAATCCATTCAAACCGTCGCCCGCGAGCTCCGCTACTCGTTCTTTTCCGCCCTGGCGCACGACGTCGGGGCCGACAGGATCGCCGTCGCTCATACTGCAGGCGACAACGCCGAAACGATGATCTTCAATTTCTGCCGGGGCGCCGGCATTCAGGGACTGAAAGGCATCGCGGTCTCCACCCCGAGCGGGGTCATCCGTCCGTTCCAATGGGCGGCACGCGCAGAGATCGAGGCATACGTGAAGGCGGGACGGGTGAAATACAGGGAAGACGCCTCGAACGCTTCGAGCGACTACACCCGGAATTTCATCAGGCACACGATCATCCCCGCGCTCGAGGAACGCGTCAACCCTTCGCTCGTGCGTACGCTCTCGAGCGAAGCCGCCATCCTCGCGTCCTGCTCCGAGTATCTCGAGGGCGTCACATCGAAACTCGCACACGATGCCGTCGCTGTCACAGACTCGGGCTGTACGATACGACTGAAACTTTTCAGCCCCCAGCACGTCTTTCTTCAGCATATGCTCGTGAAACACTGCTTTTTGGTGTTAGGGATTGAGCCAAATTTTGTGCATATTGAAGAGATTGTACACCTCCCCGGACTGCAGGCGGGAAGGACGATCGACCTCGGAAACGGCTATTACGCGCGCCGCTCCGCCTCGACGATCGAGATCGGGAAAATGAAGCCACTGCTGCCGTATGTGCTCAGCCTCGACGAAGGCACCGACGCCGGCACCGACGAGTTCACATTTTCGCTGCGTAAACAACGCGTGCCGAAATCCCTCAGACACTCCCCCCTCACGGAGTACGTCGATGCGGAGAGCGTGACGCTGCCGTTGACGATCAGACGGTGGCAGCAGGGCGATTCCTTCGTTCCCCTGGGAATGACGGCGCGAAAAAAATTGAGCGACTTTTTTGTGGATCAAAAAATTTCTCGCAGCATCAAACATGAAGTACCGGTTGTGCTCAGCGGCGGCGACATCGTCTGGGTCGCCGGGCTCCGGCTTGATGATCGGTTCAAGGTCACGAAACACACGACATCTGTCTATAAACTATCTATCCAATATCACACTTGACGGCACGCATGACACAACCTACGGTATTTTGCAACAACGAACAGTTCGACATCTTCATCACCGAAGAACAGCTTAAAACGCGCATCATCGAACTTGGCGCCCAGCTGAACAAGGATTATGAGGGACGAACCCCCATCTTCATCGGCATCCTCAACGGCTCGTTCATCTTCTTCGCCGATCTTGTCCGCGAGATTACGATCGACTGCGAGATCGACTTCTTCAAGCTCTCGAGCTACGGCGACGCGAAGATCTCCTCCGGCAACGTGAAACTGCTGAAGGATCTCAACTGCCAGGTTACCGACCGCGACATCGTTGTCGTGGAAGACATCGTCGATTCGGGGCTTTCCATCGATTTTATCAAAAAGCTGATACTGCAACAGAACCCAAAGTCATTCGCCGTTGTTACATTATTATACAAAAAGGATGCGATAAAGACGCATAACGACATCGATTATGTGGGCTTCAGCATTCCAAACGATTTTGTGATCGGATACGGACTGGATTACGGGCAAAAGGCGCGGAATCTTCCTGCTGTTTACAAATTAGCTGCGAAATAAGCACCAGAACATTGACAATTGAGAGGAGCTGCAAAACTTATGGCAGATGAACAGACGCCTGAGAAAAAACCTGCCGAACCATCCAAGAACAACGGCGCGCCGAAACGCCCGTTGCTTTCAAAAAAAGGGTTACGGAATAAATCATCGAAACAGCCCTACCGCGGCGATAACGACGAGTTCAACTGGGGCAAGGCCCTCCGCGTCGTATTGAGCTGGTCGGCCATCATCATGGCGGTGTTCCTCGTGATGACCATGTTCAAGGGTCAGGAAGGAACGGAGTACGAGATTTCGTTCACGCAGTACCAGGAGTTCCTGACGAATAAACAGATCGCGAAGGCGGTGATCAAAAAATCGAACTTCAACGATTACGACTTCCACGGCACGCTGCGCGAACCGCAGGAGACAATGACGACCGCCGGGAAGAAGATCAAGATCGAGAAGTTCACGCTCACGCTCCCCTACACGAACATCGACGATCCGATCATCGCAAACTGGGCGGCACACGACGTGCAGTTCACGATCTCGAAGGAAGACAACACATGGGTCAACGCATTGATCAGCGCGCTCCCGTGGGTGCTCATCCTCGGCGTGTGGATCTTCTTCTTCCGCAGAATGCAGGGCGGCGGCGGATCGAAAGGCATCTTTTCGTTCGGCAAGAGCCGCGCGAAGATGCTCACCGAAGGGTCGATGCGCATCACGTTCGCCGATGTGGCGGGCGCCGATGAGGCGAAGGTGGAGCTGCAGGAGATCATCGAGTTCCTGAAAGAGCCGGGAAAATTCCAGAAGCTGGGCGGCAAGATTCCCAGAGGCGTACTGCTGCTGGGCCCTCCGGGCACGGGCAAGACACTCCTTGCGCGCGCAGTGGCCGGTGAGGCCGGCGTGCCGTTCTTCTCGATCAGCGGCGCGGACTTCGTTGAAATGTTCGTGGGCGTCGGCGCAAGCCGCGTGCGCGATCTGTTCGAACAGGGCAAGAAGAGCGCCCCGTGCATCATCTTCATCGACGAGATCGATGCCGTCGGCCGCCACCGCGGCGCAGGCCTCGGCGGCGGTCACGATGAACGCGAACAGACACTGAACCAGTTGCTCGTCGAGATGGACGGATTCGAGCAGAACAGCGGCGTGATCCTCATCGCCGCAACGAACCGCCCCGACGTGCTCGATCCGGCATTGCTCCGCCCGGGCCGCTTCGACCGTCAGGTCGTCGTCGACCGTCCCGACGTGCGCGGACGCGAAGGCATTCTCAAGGTCCATACGCGCAACATCCCCCTCGGGGACGATGTGAAGCTCGAAACGCTCGCCAAGGGCACACCCGGCCTCTCTGGCGCCGATCTCGCGAATCTCGTGAACGAAGCCGCGCTGCTCGCGGCGCGCCGGAACGAGAAGCAGGTCACGATGACGCACTTCGAAGAAGCGAAAGACAAGGTCATGATGGGCATGGAACGCAAGTCCATGATCATCTCCGACCGCGAGAAGCGCATCACCGCGTATCACGAAGCCGGCCACGTGCTCGTCGCGAAGATGATCCCCGAGGCCGACCCCGTGCACAAGGTCACGATCATTCCGCGCGGACGCGCCCTCGGCGTCACGACGTATCTGCCGATGGACGAGAAGCACACGTATTCGAAGCTCTATCTCGAGGCGATGATCACCTACGCCTACGGCGGACGCGCCGCCGAACAACTCATCTTCGGCGAGCTCACCACCGGCGCAGGCAACGACATCGAACGCGCCAGCGCGCTGGCTCGCAAGATGGTCTGCGAATGGGGCATGAGCGAGAAGATGGGTCCCCTCACATACGGCGCCAAGGAGGAGGAGATTTTCCTCGGACGCGAAGTGACGAGGCACCGAGACTTCAGCGAGGATACAAGCAAGCAGATCGACGAGGAAGTGAAGAAGATCGTCATGGGCTGCATGAAACGCTCCGAAAAGATCCTCGCGGACAACATGGACGTGCTGCACCGGCTTTCCAACGCCCTGCTCGAACGCGAGATCCTGGACAGCGAAGAGATCGACAAGCTCATGCGCGGCGAGGAACTCCCTCCGCTTCCCGCCGTGAACGGAAGCGACGCTCCCGCAATCGGTGCCGGTTCCGGACTGACGTCTGCGATACCTGAAGAAGGCATCGAATCAACCGCCGGCGAGACGAAATCCGAGAAATCGACACGCGCATCACGGTCGAAGAAAACGCAGGCATGATCGAGACCGCGGCGATAGCATACAAGGCGGAGGTGGTCCGTAAGGCGATTCACGCATGCAGTTTAAGCATTCCCGCGATCTATTTTTTCATCAGTCGTGAGCTGGCGCTGGCAATCCTGGCGCCGCTCACGCTTTTTTCGATAGCGCTCGACCTCGCGCGCCATTACCACAAGCCGACATCGGAACTGTTCTACAAGGGCTTCAAGTGGATGCTCCGCACACACGAGCTGGATGAAACAGCGAAGCGCTTCAACGGCGCGACGAATGTGCTCATCGCGGCGACACTCTGCGTGTTCATTTTCCCGAAGATGATCTTCATCACGGCCTTCACCATCCTCATCGTCTCCGATTCCCTGGCGGCGCTCGTGGGACGGCGCTGGGGCAAGGTGAAGTTTTTCACGAAGAGCATCGAAGGCAGCGCCGCATTCTTCATCTCGGCGGTCGCCGTGGTCATCTTCGCCTCGACGCTGCACTACACGCGGACCGAGCACGGCATCGGAGCGGACGGCTACAACGTGTGGATCGGCATCGCCGGCGCCGCCCTCGGCACGATCGTCGAGGCGCTGCCCTGGAGAATTGACGACAATCTCTCGATCCCGTTTTCCGTCGGCGCCCTTATGTGGCTCCTCTATATAGTCATCTAATCCTAACACTCAACCTACCATCATGAAACTAAAATTCGGATTACCCAAAGGCAGCCTCCAGGAATCCAGCCTCCAGCTGCTGGGCAAGGCAGGATTTCACTTCTCCGTGTCGAGCCGCTCCTATTTCCCCTCCGTCGACGATGAAGAGCTGGACGGCATCCTCATTCGCGCCCAGGAGATCCCCCGGTACGTCGAGGACGGCGTATTCGATGCGGGCCTCACCGGCCACGACTGGATCCTCGAGAACGAGGCCGACGTCGTGAGCGTCTGCGACCTCATTTATTCCAAGCAATCCATGCGGAAGGTGAAGTGGGTCCTCGCCGTGCACGAAGATTCCCCCGTCAAGACGGTGAAGGATCTCGAAGGCAAGCGGATCGCGACGGAAGTCGTGAATCTCACGAAGCAGTACCTCGCCAAACACGGTGTGAAGGCCGCGGTTGAATTCTCTTGGGGCGCGACGGAAGTGAAGACACCGGACCTTGTCGATGCGATTGTGGAAGTCACCGAGACCGGCAGTTCGCTGCGCGCGAACAAGCTGCGCATTGTGGACGTCGTGCTCGAGTCGAACACGAAGCTCATCGCCAACAAAGCGAGCTGGGCCGATCCATGGAAGCGTGAGAAGATCGAGAACATGGCGATGCTCCTCGAGGGTGCCATCAACGCAGGATCGAAAGTCGGGTTGAAGATGAACCTTCGGAAAGCAAACCTCGAGACGGTCCTCGCCCTCATCCCCGCACTCCGCAATCCGACGGTTTCGCACCTCGCCGACGAAGAGTGGATCGCGCTCGAGACGATCCTCGAAGAAGTCGTCGTGCGCAAGATCATTCCGCAACTCAAACGCGCCGGCGCCGAGGGCATCATCGAATACCCCCTCAACAAGGTCATCTATTGATTTGTAGGGCGAAATGATATTTCGCCCTTCCTAATAGTTGAATTGTTCATTCTTTTGTTCCTTGTAGGGCGAGCTGTTAGCTCGCCCTTTTGTTTTGCCCTCTGGGCGA
>JAVBYH010000241.1 GCA_030824175.1 Bacteroidota bacterium
ATCAGTCCCTGCCCCGTCTTGTTGGCGAGCCCCTTCATCATCACGGCAAGGTTGATCGGCCCGATGGGCACCGAGGTGAAAAATCCGATCACAAATCCAACAATGAGAGCAATCATCAAATCAAGGATTCATGCGAGTCGAGCAGGCCCGCATATGAATAAAAACGATCAGACGGCCGGTGTACCGGCCGCAACTTCCTGCGCACGGGTGTCGGCGAAGATCTGCAATTGCTCCAAGAGCGGATTCATCTCCAGATATTGCATCAGACTGATACGAAATTTAACAACATTTGGGATGCCGTGCAAATATCCCGCGTAATGTTTCCGCATTTCGAGAACGCCGCGCCGCTCGCCCTTGTACTCGACCGCGAGCCGCATATGCTCCATGCACAGACCGATCCGTTCCTGGACCGTCGCTTCGGGCATGAGTTCACCCGTCTGAAAATAATGTTTCGTCTGCCTGAAGATCCACGGATTGTCGATCGCCCCGCGCCCGATCATGACGCCGTCGCAGCCGGATTCGTCGACGACGCGCTTGATCTGCGCCGGTTCCACGAGACTTCCGTTGACGATCACGGGCATCTTCACCGCCGCCTTGATGAGCGGTATCCACGAATAATCCGGGTCGCCCGAGTGTCCCTGGCCGCGCGTGCGGCAATGGATTGTGAGGGCCTGCACGCCGTTCTGTTCGAGCATCTTGGCCACTTCGACGATCTGAATGGACTTGTCATCCCACCCCAGGCGCGTCTTCACGGTGACCGGCTTCGTCGTGTTCTTCACGACGCCCGCGACGATCGCCTCCATGCGCGGAATGTCCTTCAACAATCCGGCACCCGCTCCGCGCGCCACGACATCCTTCACCCAGCAGCCGGCGTTGATATCCACGAAGTCGGGATTCATTTCGTCGGCCATCCGCGCCGCGCCCTCCATCGCCTCCTGGTTGCTGCCGTAGATCTGTATCCCCAGCGGCCGCTCCTCTTCCGTGAAGTACATCTTCTGGGCGGTTTTTTTGTTGTTGCGCACGAGCCCGTCCGAGTTCACAAATTCCGTGAACAGGATGTCGGCGCCCAGGCGCTTGCAGATGAGCCTGAACGGAAGGTCCGTCACGTCCTCCATCGGAGCGAGGATGAGCGGGCAGTCGATCGATGTGTTTCCTAGCATCATACGTGAGACACCGTAAAAATGATTCAAAAAAAAAGCAGATGACATCGAATGTGAATGGAGAGCACTGTAGGGCGAAACGGCGTTTCGCCCCGGTTCAACCGTAGTACTGTCGTTCGCAAAGGCGAAATATCATTTCGCCCTACAAAAAATTATTTGGCAGCGAGGACGTGCTGAATGAGGACGTCGGTGAACTCGCGCGTGCCGATGCCCGAAACCTTGTTGATGTCCTTCGTCACATACTTCCCTTCGCCGAGCGTCTGTTCGATCGCCGTGTAGATCTTGTGTGCCGCGGCCGGCTCCCCGAGATGCCTGAGCATCATCGCACCGGCGAGGATGATGGCGCAGGGGTTCGCCAGGTTCTTGCCCGCAATGTCCGGGGCGCTGCCATGCACCGCCTCGAAGATCGCGGCGTTGGCGCCGATATTTGCGCCGGGAGCGAGCCCGAGCCCGCCGACGAGCCCCGAACAGAGATCGGAGAGGATGTCCCCGAACAGGTTCGTTGTGACGATCACGTCGTATTGATGCGGATTCAAGACGAGCTGCATCGCCATATTGTCCACGATCACATCCTGGCAAACGATCTCCGGGAAGCCGGCGGCGACTTCGCGCGCCACATCGAGGAAGAGGCCGCCGCTGTATTTCATGATGTTCGCCTTGTGGACGACGGTGACCTTCTTCCTCCCGTTCTCTCGGGCGTATTCGAACGCGGCGCGCACGATGCGCTCGGACCCGAACCGCGTCACGATGCCGATCGTTTCCGCCGCGCTTTTCTGGGCATCGATGTAATGCTCGATGCCGGAATAGAACTCCTCGATGTTCTCGCGGAACATCACAAGGTCGATATCCGAGTACCGCGACGGCACATTCGGAAATGATTTCGCGGGACGCAGATTGATGTAGAGGTCGAACTCCTTGCGCAGCGCCACGTTCACGCTCCGGAATCCCTTGCCCAGTTGCGTCGTGAGCGGTCCCTTGAGCGCCGTCTTGTTCCTGCGGATGGATTCGACCGTCTCCTCGGGAAGCGGATCCTTGTACTGCTCGATCCCTGAGAGTCCTGCCGGCATCTCCTCCCACGATATCTCCACCCCCGTCGCATCGATCACGCGGCGCGCCGCTTCGACGATGCTCGGTCCGATCCCGTCTCCGGGTATCACAGTAATTGCATGCATCGGTCTGCTCCCATGTAAATAGGGATATAATATACTCATTCGGGCCGCGAGTTCCAAACACCGGTCAATGTTGCTTTCACGGCAAATATTCGGTACTTTGGTAAGTTATGAACAAATTCCTCTCAGTCGGTGTTCAGATGCTGCAAGAGGGACCGACAATTTCACAACCGCAGACGGCATTCAGTGAAAAAATACTTCAGTTTCATCAAGATCGAGCACACGCTGTTTTCGCTCCCGATGATCTACAGCGGCGTCTTCCTGGCATCCCGGGAGCAGCCGCCGACGCTCCTCCTTGTACTCGTGCTCACCGCAGCGTTCGGGGCCCGCGTCGTGGCAATGACGCTAAACCGGATCATCGACCGCGCGATCGACAAGCGGAATCCGCGCACGATGAACCGCGAGCTCGCCAGCGGCACGATGTCGCTCGCACAGGGGTATGCCGTGCTCGCCGCCGGCTTCATCCTCTACCTCGGCTCGGCGTACATGATCTCCCCGTTCTGCTTTTATCTGTCCCCAATTCCGCTCGTCATATTCGTCGGGTATCCCTATCTAAAACGCTTCACGCCGCTGGCGCATTTCGGTGTAGGCATGGGACTTGCGATGGGTCCGCTCGGAGGATGGTTTGCTGTGACAGGTTCGCTTGAGAACTTCGACGTGGCGGTGATCCTCCCCCTGTTCAATCTGTTCTGGGCGACGGGGTTCGACATCATTTACTCGACGATGGACGAAAAGTTCGACCGCTCGGCGAACCTCTACTCCTTCCCGTCGCGCTTCGGGAAAGAGACGGCGCTGAAGATCTCGGCGGCCCTCCATGTGATGGCGTTCCTCATGCTCCTGTTGCTCCTGTTCCACACGACGCGGGCCATCGTGGCCGTCCCGTTCCTGGCGCTGAGCGGCACGCTGCTTTTCCTCGAGCAGAAAAAATCGAACGATGTCGAGCTTGCATTCTTCAAGATCAACATCGCGGTCGGTTTCACTATTTTCTTCATGATCATGTTCATCCGCTAACACATGAAAATTGCAGTCGGTATCACAGGGTCCTCGGGCGCCGTCTACGCAGTGGACTTCCTTAAAAAGTCGGGCGCCGAAAAATATCTCGTCGTGAGCAAGTGGGGCAAGGTGCTGTTGAAGGACGAACTCGGCCTCTCGGAGAACGATCTCGCCCCGTGGGTGAAGCGGCAGTTTGCCGACACGGACCTTACGGCGCCGATCGCCTCGGGATCGAACCAGATCGACGCAGTGCTCATCCTGCCTTGCTCCACATCGACGCTCGGCAAGATCGCAAGCGGATTAGGCGACACGCTCATAACCCGTGCGGCGCAAGTGGCTTTGAAGGAGCGCTTCAAGCTCATTCTGTGCGTTCGCGAGACGCCTCTCTCCACGCTCACGCTTGAGCAGTGCGCGAAATTGTCCGCCTACGGCGCCGTGATCATGCCCATCTCACCGCCCCTGTATTTTGTACCGAACACGGTGGACGAGTACGTCGGCGCGTTCACGGACAAGCTCCTGGGCATCATCGGCGAGCGCTCCGCACGCGGCTGGCGGGAAGAGGAATTATGAGTTTCACGGACCTCCAACAATTCGTGTCCCATCTCGAGGCGAACAACGAACTGAAACGCGTTCGCGTTGAAGTCGACGCCGAACTCGAGATCACGGAGATCGCTTCGCGCGCCCTGAGGGCCGGCATGCCCGCGCTGCTCTTCGAGAACGTAAAGGGCTCGCCGTATCCCCTCCTGATCAACACGCTCGCGAGCAGCCGGCGGATCGAGATGGCCCTCGGCACCGATCCCGACACGCTCGGGCGCGATCTCATCCGCTTCGTCGAACATGCGATGCCGCCGTCGCCGAAACTCCTGTTCTCCGAAACGGCGATGGTGAAACGCATGCTCCATTCCCGGCCGCGCTCGGTGCGCCGCGCCCTCTCGCAGGAGGTCGTCGAGACGCCGAATCTCGACGCGCTGCCGATCCTGAAATCGTGGCCCGAGGACGGCGGACGCTTCATCACACTGCCGCAGGTGTTCACGTACGATCCGGTGAACGGAAAACGGAACGTCGGCATGTACCGCATGCAGCACTTCGACGCCCGAACCACCGGCATGCACTGGCAGATCCAGAAAGGCGGAGGCTTCCAATATTTCCAGGCGGAGAAACGAAACCTGGACTTCCCCCTCGCCGTCGCGCTCGGCACGGACCCCGCGATGCTCCTGGCGACGATCGCCGCGCTGCCCGAGGGACTCGACGAGGCCATGTTCGCCGGCTTCCTCAGGAACAAACGCACCGATTTCACGAAGGCAACGTCCATTTCAATCAGCGTGCCGGCCAATGCTGAATTCATCCTCGAAGGCGTCGTCCGTCCGCATGAGCGCCGCATGGAAGGACCGTTCGGCGATCATTTCGGCCATTATTCCGCCGCGTCCGAGTTTCCCGTGTTCCATTGCACCGCCGTGACGCACAGGAAGAATCCCATCTACCCCGCCACCGTCGTGGGTATACCGCCGATGGAGGACAAGTATCTTGGCGACGCGACGCAGCAGGTGCTCGGCCCCTTGGCCAAACTCCTCCACTCCGAGGTGCAGAGCCTCTGGGCATACTACGAGGCGGGTTTCCACAACCTGCTCGTCGTCTCGATCGAGGAACGGTATCAGAAGGAAGCGATGAAGACGGCGCTCGGGCTCATGGGCACGCAGCAGTTGTCGCTCACGAAATGCCTCATCACCGTCCCGTCCGACGTGGACCCGCGCGATTTCTCCGCCGTGATGCACGCCGTGCGCGAGAATTTCGACCCGCATTTCGATTTCATGATGCTGCCGAAGGTGCCGCTCGACACGCTCGACTTCACGAGCTTCAAAATGAACCTCGGCAGCAAGATGATCCTCGACGCGACACGCAAGCGCCGCGAACGCCGCACGCGCACCGATACGTCCGCGATGCGCCGCGAACTCGACGCGCTCGCCTCGCGCGACAAGAGGATACTCGACGTGAACCTCGTCGACGAAACCCTCTTGCTCATAAGGGTTACGGACGGCGGTGCTGATGTGCTTTCGTCCATCGTTCGCAGCCCCGCCCTCGAGGGCATCGCGCTCGCCGCGGCCGTGAGCGCGGACGTGAACATACACGACCGCGAGAATTACATCTGGGGAGTCTTCACGCGCTTCGACTGCGAGCGCGACGTTCAATTTACGGAAACAACCCTCCACGGCATCTCCCCCGTCTACAAAGGCATGATGGGAATAGACGCCACGTGGAAACCGGGGTATCAAAAACCGCTCGTCATGACCGACACTATCGTGAAAAAGGTCGACGAGCGATGGGATCACTATTGGAAATTATAACCTTATGAAAAAAGACATC
>JAVBYH010000161.1 GCA_030824175.1 Bacteroidota bacterium
CCCCCGACAATGCCGGCCCGCTTTCGCTGTCTTCGGCAACAACGATCGTCATCTCCTGCATCCCCTCTGAAAATGCCGTGTATTCCATGGAAGGCTCGAACCGCGCCCGGAAGAACGCGGCGGACCTGTTCCCCGCCCTTATCGGCAAAACGGTGGCCGGAGCGGCCTGCGACGGCGCGGACCGTGTGCTGAGCATCCGGTTCACGGACGGAAGCGAGCTGCGGGCGGAGTTGTTCGGGGTGCGGGCGAACGTGATCGCCTACGACGCCGACGGGATCGCTGTGGACTGCTTCCTCGGCGGGCCGGATCGTCTCGCCGCCGTGCCCCGCACCCTTCCCTTCACCCCTGTGCCGACGGATCCGCAGAGGATCGTCGGTACGTATCAAGTATTCACCGGCGCGTTTCGTTCCGCCGGAAAGACATCGGCGCTCGCCGCATTCAAGGGTGCCGTACCAAAACTCGGCACGCTCGCTGCCGACGAGCTGCTGCGCGAGGCGGGCATACAGACAGACACGCCTCCCTCCGGCGTCACGGACGAATATTTAAAGAGATTGCACGAATCATCTTTACACAGAGTCGAGGATTTGTTAGATTGTAATACTCGGCGCCGCTCGAGGATCTACTGGGACGAACGGCGTCCCGTGTGCTTTTCGCTCTTCGCCCTGCCCTCGAAATCGATGTTCCGCGAGGAACAATACGAGGATTGCTCCGAAGGCATCCGCCGTTTCATCGGTTCATCGCGCGCACGGGAATCGTTCGACAGGGAAATGCAATCGCTCCGTTCGTGGATGAAGAAGGACCTCGCGCGGTGCGAGCGCACGCTCGAGAAAATGGACGACGACGCCTCGCGCAACAGTCGGGCGGAGGAGTACGAGGCGTTCGGCACGCTGCTCATGGCACATCTGCATCTTGTGAACCGCGGCATGCCCGCGATCGTGCTCAGGGATTTTACAACGGACGAACCGCGCACGATCGCACTCGACCCGTCGCTGTCGCCCGCGCAGAACGCCGAACGCTATTATTCGAAGGCGAAGCACGCGAAGGCCGCCCGGACAGAGGCGAGGGAGCGGCAGACGTCGCTCACCGCACGGAGCGAGGCGCTTCGGCCGCTGCTCGTTGAACTGGACGCCGTGGCCACGCGCGATGAGCTTGCACTGTTCCGTACGCGCCGCGGCGGCATTTTGAAATCATTGGGATACATGACAGACACAGAACGCGAACAGCTACCCCCATTCCGCATCTTTACCGTCGACGGCGGCTTCCAGGTGCTCGCGGGAAAAAGCAGCGAGAACAACGACCTCCTCACAACCCGGTACGCAAAGCCGAACGACCTGTGGTTCCATGCGCGCGGCTCCAGCGGCTCGCATGTCGTGCTGAAGATTGCAAGCGGCCAGGGCGCTCCGACAAAAAAGGCGATCTATCAGGCGGCATCCATCGCCGCGTACTACAGCAAAATGAAGAACGCCTCGGCGGTGCCGGTAGCGATGACGGAAAAAAAATTCGTGCACAAACCCAGAGGCGTGCCGGCGGGAACGGTGACCCTCGACCGCGAGAAAGTGATCTTCGCGGAACCGAAACTTCCCGATGACGTTCATCAATCCTGAAAGAGACACATGGCGGCAACCATTTTAGTCGCGGACGACGACGAATTTATTCGTCTGTACTTGAAAAAACGATTGGCCGGACAGGGGTACACAGTGCTCTCCGCCGTCGACGGCGAAGAGGCATTCGCGCTCGCGCAGGAACACCTTCCCGATGTGATCGTCTCCGACTGGATGATGCCCAAGATGGACGGCATCGAGCTCTGCCATAAGATCAAGGCCGACGGCCGCCTCCGGTTCACGTACTTCATCTTCCTCACCGCACGCGACAAGCAGGACGACAAGATCAGCAGCATGGACGAGGGCGCGGACGATTACCTCGCCAAGCCGTTCCAGGACAAGGAACTCCTCGCGCGCATCAACGTGGGCGTCCGCATCACCGCGCTCCAGAAGGAACTGATGGCCTATCAGCATCAGCGCGCCATCACCGAACTCGCCGTCACCATCGGCCACGAGATCAACAACCCGCTCGGCATCATGATGCTCACGCTGCAGGTGATGAATAAACGCTTTCAGTCGAACAACACGCAGGAACTCCCCAAGGACATTGAAACCTGCCTCGCCAACGGCCGGCGCGTCGCGGAGATCGTGAAGAAACTCTGTTCGCTCTCGGACCCGCACTTCAAGCCGTACCTGAAAGACTCCAGTGTGGACATGATCGACCTGACGTGACCGTCTTCATGGCAGTCCGGTGTCGACATATGCTTCCCATGCTCCTCCTGATCATCGCCGCCTCGTCGCGACTCGGCGCGCAGGAACGGCCTGGACCGTATTACTACCACGGCCGCACGTTCGGTTCCGAGGCGCTCTACAATCCCGCGTCGCTCATCATCAACGGCGGCTTCGACATCCTCCAGTCGGCCACGCATTCGCGCGATCTCGGCACGATTCAGTTCGGCATCGGCGCGAAGAATCTCTGGCGGAACCTGCGCGACCCCTTCACACAGATCAACAAGTACGGCTGGAAACGGTTCATCGGCAACGAAGTCTTTCCGCTCTCCGCGAAGATCGACCAGGCGCAGTATTTCCCGAACTACACGCTCCACCTGCTCGGCGGAGGCATGGAAAGCCGCATGATGCACGAATGGTACGTGGCGCACGAGGTGCCGATGCCGACGCTCTTCACGGGACTCACAATTGCGGCATACCATTTCGTGAACGAGGCCGTCGAGAACGCCAGCTACAGGGGGCCGAACGTGGACCCGATCGCCGATGTCTACCTCTTCGACGTCGGCGGGGTGCTGCTCTTCTCGTCCGATGCCGTTGCGGAATTCTTCAGCACAACGTTTCAGCTCAACGACTGGTCGGGTCAGCCGGCCTACAATCCGACGTTCAATACGCTCGAAAACCAGGGGCAGAATTTCGTCATGAAGTACAAGCTGCCGTTCGCGGAGCGGATGAGCCTGTTCTATTATTTCGGCGACAGCGGACTGCTGGGACTCTCCTTCCTCAGCGGGGAGCGCGACTGCATCTCGGTCGGCGGCGGCTTCGTTGAAAAGACGCTACGCAACGTCGATTCGACGAACGGCACGCGCACGCTCTCGATCGAGATGGGACTCATCGGTGGTGTGTTCTACGACAGGGAGAATTCGCTCATGGCGTCGCTCATCGTCTCGGACCGCATCAACGAAAAGATCAAGCTCAACATTTATCCCGGCGTCTTCCACATCGGCCCCGTGTCTCCGGGGATCTTCGTGAGCCTCGGCAAGGGAGACCAGCTCATTGCCGGCATGACGATCCGCTACTCGCCGGCCGGACTCGCCTACAGGAGCAGTCCGTAGGATCGACACTATCCAAGCCCGGCAACGCAGCCGCGCGCGGGCGCGAAGGGATTCACCGCACACACGACAATTTTCCCGGAGTCACTCATGGTATCACTGAAGAACAAGATCGTCTGCATCACCGGCGCCTCCTCCGGCATCGGCGCATCGTGCGCCGCCGTCTTCGCACAGCTTGGCGCGCGCCTGCTCCTCTCGGCGCGCCGGAGCGATCGGCTCGAGGCCGTCGCCAACGAGCTCAGGACGAAGTACTCGGCCGACATCCACACATTCACGCTCGATGTTAGGAACAGGCGCGAAGTGGACGCAGCGTTCGCCGCTCTCCCCGATGCATGGAAGAATATTGCCGTGCTTGTGAACAACGCCGGGCTCGCGCGCGGAATGGCGCCGCTGCAGGAAGGCGTCGTCGAGGACTGGGAGGAGATGATCGATACGAACGTGAAGGGGCTCCTGTACGTGACGCGCACGCTGCTTCCGGGAATGATCGCGCGGAACGAGGGTCATGTCATCAATATCGGCTCCATCGCCGGCGTCGCCGTGTATCCGAAGGGCAACGTCTATTGCGCCACGAAGTTCGCCGTGCAGGCGCTCACCGAAGGCATCAAGATGGACACGCTCGGCACGGCCATACGCGTGAGCGTCATTGCGCCGGGTCTCGTCGACACGGAATTCAGCACCGTCCGCTTCCACGGCGACAAGGAACGGGCCGACGCCACATACAAGGGCATGACGCCGCTCTCGGGCGACGACATCGCGGACATCGCGGGCTTCATCGCCACGCGGCCCGCGCACGTGAACATCCTGGATGTCGTCGTCATGCCGACGGACCAGTCCGGTCCCACGCTCGTGCACAGGCGATCATGAAAACAATCGCACTTCCCCATTACATCATAGACGGGTACAACCTCATACACGCCATACCGTCGCTGAAGAATGTGCTCGCGCGCGACGCCGCGCAGGCGCGCGAATCGCTCATCGAGCACGTGGCGCGCCTGACACACAAGAAAAAATTCCGCGGCACCATCGTGTTCGACGGCGAACGCCCCGCGGGCGATTTCACGGCGTCCCGTTCGCCGATACACGTCGTCTACGCAGCGCCGCAGACGGCCGACGACAAGATCAAGGACATCATCGGGCGTACGGAGAACCGCTCCTGGCTCGTGATCATCTCGTCGGACCACGAGATACTGAATTTCGCACGCGTCTGCGCATGCACGACGCACACATCGAAGCACTTCGCGAACCTCCTCTTCGAGACGGAAACCGCCGGCGAGGAGAAGGAACACGTGACGCTCTCGAAGTCCGAGGTCGATCAGTGGCTCAGGCTGTTCGGCGAAGACAAGAAACCGTAATTCTCATACCACTCACAATACACACACTGGAGGATACAGATGAACATCAGCGACTCGCTTCTGCCCGAATTCGACATCGAGATGGAAAACACACGGAAGGTGCTTGCACAGGTCCCCGAAGACAAGTTCGCATGGAAACCCCACGAGAAATCGTTCACGCTTCAGAAGCTCGCGGTGCATGTCGCCACACTGCCGGCGTGGCTGACGACGACGATGAAGACGGAGTACTTGGATGTGAAGGCGCCCTTCCCGCAGTTCCCGATCACGAACCGCAAGGACATCCTGGACCTGTTCGAAATGAGCGCGGCCGAAGCGCGCAAGACGCTCACCGGGGCGAGCAATGAGGACTTCGGCAAGCCGTGGTCCCTGAAGAGCGGCGAGGCTGTGGTGTTCACGATGCCGAAGGTCGCCGTGATCCGCTCGTTCATGATGAACCACCTCATCCACCACCGCGCGCAGCTCGGCGTCTACCTGCGCCTGAACGACGTGACAGTGCCGGGCATGTACGGTCCGTCGGCGGATGAAGACAAGTAACACGAAATGTGGATGTGGAACAACTGTAGGGCGAAACGGCGTTTCGCCCCGTTTAATATCGTACGATCGTTCGGCAGGGCGAAATATCATTTCGCCCTACTAAATGACAACAGCCGCCCTCGGGCGGCTGTTGTCATTTCAGCGTGTCCAGGACGAGCTCCCTGTCGAAGATCCAGCTGAAGCGCTGCGTCCCGGTGATCGCGACGCGATCGGCGAGCTTCTCGTACCGCGCGGCGAGCGTGCAAAGATAATCCTGGGCCTTCGCCGCCGCATCCGAAAATCCGGTGAGCGTCTCGATCTTCCAGTGGTGCACAAGATCGTCGATGATCTCGGCATAGTCGCGAATCGTATAGACGCCCGTCTTCTGCGCAACATTTGAGAAGTTCGTGAACAGATTGTTCGCCGTGCCGTCGGACA
>JAVBYH010000150.1 GCA_030824175.1 Bacteroidota bacterium
ATGTATTTCAGAAGCTGGCCGGTCCGGGATAACAGCACCAACTGTTCTCCCCCGCCGGCCGGCGGCACATCGGTATACGACAGCATGCCGTTTTCCGACACGGTCGGCCGGTCCGCATTGCGCACGACGAGAAATTGGCTGCCGACCGTTCTCAGCTCCGACGCATCGAACGGGACGGCCCAGATGTCCGGAGCGGCACTGCCGCGCGTAAAGAGCGGGAAGAGCAGCTCGCCGCTCGCCGCGTAGGCGATTCGCCCGATATAACTTTCCGGCGGGCCCGTATACACCGATACGCGGCGCTCGTTCGTTTGCGCGAAAATTTCGCTCCTCCCCCTGCTGACGCTGAGCAGCAGTGTCTTGCCGTCGGGCAATTCAGCGACGTGCGCGAGATCGCCCCTCACCATCGCCAATGCGGAATCCCCGCCGAGAATGGGCGTCAAGTCGCCGCCCGAGGCGGGGACCTTTAAGATCGTGTTCCACCCATTTTCATTCCACGTCGTAACGATGATGGAATCGTCCCTCCCCCACAGTCGCGGATAATACTTCCCCGCCGTTTTCGTGATCAGGGACTGCACGCCGCTCAGGGACACCTTCTTCAACTCGTGTGTATCGGTGACGAGGCCCGTATAGAACACGGCGTAATCGCTCGCCGGCGACCAGAACACGTTCGCGATGACATCGTCGGTCGTGATCTCGATCGGTGCGATATTGTCGAGACGACGGATCCACAATTTCTCTCCCTTTGCGTAGGCGATCTTTTTCCCGTCGGGCGAAAGGACGAAAAAGGAATACTCGGCCGGCCACTGGTATTTGCGGATCTCCTTCGCATCCTGCGGACGCAGCATCCATACGACGAGGCCCGCGACGATCGCTGAGGCACAGGCAGCGACGATCGGGATGATGCGCCGCATCAGCCACGACTGCCGGCGCACGCTCCGTGCTTCCGAAGCAATGTGGCCGCCCCCCCCATTCTTTCGTTCCGGAGCCGCCGCAAATTGACCGGTGCGCGCGAACCCGCTCCCTTTCACATCGACCGCTTTCAGATCGATGATGAGATCGGTCGCGTTCTGATACCGCTCGTCGGGATCCTTCGCCAGGAGCTTGGTGATGACCCACTCGAGGGGCATGGGGATGCCGCTGCGAAGCGCTGTGACGGGTTCGGGCTGTTCGTTCAGGATCTTGTAGAAGATGACCTGGTCGTAGTCCCCGGCGAACGGGACCCTGCCCGAGAGCATTTCGAAGAGGATCACGCCGAGCGACCAGAGGTCGGTGCGGTGGTCGACCGAGAGTCCGCTCACCTGTTCGGGGCTCATGTACGCGACGGTGCCCAGCGTGCTTCCGGTCTTTGTCACCTGCGTCGCCATCGTCGTCCTGGCGAGGCCGAAGTCGAGGATCTTCGCCGTGGCGTCCGTGGTGAGGATCACGTTGGAGGATTTGATATCCCGGTGGACGATGCCTTTCGCATGGGCGGCCTTCAGTCCCTCGGCGATCTGCACGGCGATGGCAATGGCGTCCTTGAGTTTGAACGGTTCCCTTTTCACGCACTGGTCGAGCGTTTGGCCTTCGACGTATTCCATCACGATGAACGGCGCATCCTCGCCGTCGTTGATCTCGTAGATGACGGCGATGTTCGGATGGTTGAGCGCGGCGGCGGCCTTCGCCTCGCGGATGAAGCGCGAGCGGTCGTCGGCCGATGCGATGAGATGAGCGGGAAGGAATTTAACGGCGACGGTGCGGTCGAGCTTCGAATCTTCGGCCTTATACACAACCCCCATGCCCCCCTCGCCGAGTTTCTCGACAATTTTGTACTGCCTGATCGTCTGTCCGACCATACCGTACCCCTGCAATTGAATTGGTGTCCCCTCGCGAAGCTATGCCGTCCGTTTCACGGCCATGATGGTGATATCGTCGGACTGGACGCTGGCGCCGGCATGCTTGCGCACCTCACAGATGACGAGGTCGATGATGTCGGACGCGGACAAGTGCCTGTTGGCCAGGAGCAGCCCCCGCAAGAGATCCCCGCCGAATTCCTCCTGGTGCCTGTTCATCGCCTCGGTGATGCCGTCCGATTGTATGACGAGGAGGTCGCCTGATGCGAACGAGATCTGCTCGTCGTCGAATCGACACTCTTCGAGGAGGCCGAGCATGAGGCCGCCGGTGGTCAGGCGTTTAAATGTACCGTCCGCAGCGATGTGGAAGGGCCAGTCGTGCCCGGCGTTCGAGTAGTTCATCGTGTGATGCACGGGATCGAGGACGCCGTAGAAGAGTGTGGCGAATTTTTCGGGACTGGTGCTGCGGAACAGGAGCTTGTTCGAACGGTAGAGGCATTCGGACGGCCGCTGCGAGACGAGCGTCTGACCGCGGAGCGTCGCCTGCAGGTTCGCCATGAGGAGCGAGGCCGGCAATCCTTTTCCCGACACATCCCCGAGACAGACGGCGAGCATGCCGTCGGCGGTCGGGATAAAATCGTAGTAGTCGCCGCCGACCGACTGGGCGGGGATCGTGCGCGCACTGATGTCGTACCCGGGCACGCTGATATTCTTATGCGGCAGGAGGTCCTGTTGTATCTTTGCGGCGAGGCCGACCTCCTGCTGCATTGTAATGTAGAGTTTTTCTTCCTCGATGAGGCGCGCGTTTTCGATGACTTGAGCGGATTGGGCGGAGATGATGGCCAGGAGGCGCTGATCGTCGGGGGTGAACGACTGGCCGTCCTTTTTATTGTAAACGGTGAGTACACCGCGGAGCTCCGACTTGACGATGAGCGGCACGCAAAGCACGGTGCGGACGCCCTCATCCCAGCGGACGCCCCTGAACCGGGGATCATCCTGCGGAGCGTCGACGACGAGCGGCCGCTTGTTCAGATGCATCCATCCGAGGAGCGCCTGGTGGAGGTGATATTCCGGCGCGTCTGCGGAGCTCACGCGCGTGCGGATGAGGGTCCTCATCGACTGCTCATCGTCTTCCACGAGCGTGATCACGCCCTGGTCGGCATTCACCGCGCGGAGAGAGCGGCGGATGATCGTCTGCATGATCTCTTCACCGTTGGTCGATGCACCGATCACCCGCGCGAGGTCGTTGAGGATCGAGAGTTCGTCGACCGCGCGGCGCAGACGGCGCACTTCGTCCTGCAGCAGCTCTATCGATTGCGACGGCGGAGATTTTTCAATCATCGGCGCACTCCTCGTTCGATTGGTGGGCGATCATACTCACACCATCGGCGTCATTACTGACGCCGATATCCAATCAACACAGGGGGCCGACAATTAATTCCTGATGCGCGGTGACGGTTAAAACTCGTATTTCACGCCAAAGATGGGTAGCAATCCCCACTGCGCGATCACGTCCTGAGTGTTCTCCTCGCCGTTCCAGAAGTAGCCGGCGACATTCTCACGGTTGTATGCATTCCAGAGGCTCAGGTATGCGGTGAGATTCGTTGTTGCGAAGTTGAACCTCTTGTCGGCGCGTATATTGAGACAGTGATATGACGGCAGGCGCTCTCCGTTGATGCGGTCCGCATCCAACACCTCGCGGCGCAGCGACATCGACGCCGCCTCGTCGAACGGCGTATACGGCACGCCGCCGGCGTAGATCCATCGTCCGCTCAGTTCCCATTCGCCGCCCAGTTTATACCCGCCTTCGATGCTCACGACGACGCGGTTGTCGAAGCCGCGGTCGCGCCACACGCCGTCCCCGCCCCTGTAGCGCGTGCTGAAGTACGACGCGCTGGCGAGTCCGTAAAAATCTTCGGCCAGTTTCTTCTGCAGGACCACCTCAACGCCCTGCGACTCTGCGCGGCCGTTGGCCTGCAGGGGACCGTGCGCAAAGAAGAATCCGTTGCGGTAGAATATTTCGTCGACGAGGAACAGCGACGACTGCGAGGGATCGACGGGAAACGACGAGTACGTTTTTCGATACGCCTCGACGCCGAGCTTCGTATTCTCGGTGAGGAGATAATCGACTCCGGCGATAAGATGAACGGACTCCGGATTCTTCATGTTCCTGTTCTCTTCGTTCTGCGACAGCAGGAGCATCGGCAGCGTCTGGGTGTAGAAGCCGGCGGAACCCTTTAGTGTGATTCGGTCGCTAAGCTGGTACGATGACGATAACCGCGGCTGCACCGCCAGCGACGCATTGTACGGATAATGATCGATGCGCGCCCCAGCGGTGATGACCCAGGCGGGATTCGGTTTCATCGTATAGTTCGCATATCCGCCCATCTTCCATCCCTGCAGCGATCTGTCGAACAGCTGCCCGGAGACCGTGTCGCCAAGCGCGTCGGTATACGAATCGAAATAATTGTCGTAGCGGTTTGTCGTATGTTTTCCGATCGCGCCGATCTCCATGGAATGCATGGAATTGATCTTGTAATGGAATGCCACGGCAAGCGCCGTCGTGCCTTCATTCGAGCGGTTGCGGACGATGTGCGCGCCGCTGTTCGTCTCCGAAAAATCTTCGCTAAACTTCGACGTCGTGTACGACACGGATGCGGTCGAATACATCGAACCACTCCACAACGCGCGCCATGAAATCCCGGCGGTGTTCTGATAGATGGCCTGGTCGCCGTAGTATATCATGTTATTTTCAACGGCGGTTTTTCTATCGGGACTGTTGTGGTCGTCCGCGAACACATCGAGGATTGTGAGTTGGTGGTTCGAGGCGACATCCGCAACGAGTTTCACGACCGCATCGCCGTAGGCCGGCGCGACAGAGGTGCCCATGTCGATCGTGTGCACGAGCGCATCGAGGTAACTCCTCCGCACCGCCAGCAGGTACGAGCCCTTCCCGTCGGCGAGCGGTCCTTCGGTCATTCCGCCGAACCCGGCGAAATTGAAATCGAGCTGCGACTGTCGCGACGAACGGCTGCCGTCGCGGAGGCGCAGTTCCATCACCGACGAGAGCTTGTCCCCGTATGCCGCCGAAAATCCCCCCGCATTGAAGGACACATCGTCCAGAAGGTCCGCATTGATGATGCCAATCGGTCCGCCGGTGGCTCCCTGCGTCGGAAAGTGATTGATGTTCGGCACCTCGATCCCGTCCACGAAGAACGCATTCTCCATGGGACTGCCTCCGCGGACGATGAGGCTGTTGGACTGGTCGTTCACCTTGGCGAGGCTCGGCAGGCCGAGGATGATGCGGCTGACATCGCCGCCGGAGCCGGGCGCGCGGCGGATCTCTTCGGAGGCGAAGCTGATCGAGCTCACCGGCTGGTCCGCACGCCCGTTGAAGAAGCCCGCCGAGACGACGACCTCATCTCCCTCGAGCGCCGCCTCCTGCAGTCCGACGGTGACCTGCGTCGAGCGCTGCGGACGGACGACGATATCCGTCTTCACGACCGGCTTGTATCCGATGAGCGACACGTGGAGGATGTGCGTGCCCACCGGCACGTTCTTCAATGTGAAATTCCCGTCCGCATCCGTTACGGCGCCGCGCGCGGTAGCGCCGAGGCGGATGTTGGCGCCGGGAAGCGGCGCGGCCGTCTGCATGTCGACGACCCTCCCTCCGATGACGCCGGGGGAGTCCGCTGAAATGAGCCGCCGGGGAGATAAAAAAACGATGATGAGTGCTGCGAGGATGAGGATGCTGTTTTTCATTGTGAGTCCCTTGTCCATGATGTGGTGTGTGATCATG
>JAVBYH010000285.1 GCA_030824175.1 Bacteroidota bacterium
TTGAAGTCGTGCGCGATGCCCCCGGCAAGCGTGCCCACGCCTTCGAGTTTTTGCGCCTGCAGGAGCTGCTGCTCGAGGCGGCGTTTTTCACGTTCGTTGTCGAGCTGCTTCTGCGTCTCCCGCCGCTTGTAAGCGAGATACGGGACAAGGGCGGTCAGCAGCAGGATGAGCACGAACAGCACGATCTGGAAGACGATCTGTGCGTTCTTCTTCCCGATCTCCAGGGATTGGATGATGCTCTGTTTGTCCCGCAGCTCGATCTCCTTTTTCTTCTCTATCCCGGCGATCGTGATGCTGTTGTCCTTCGAAAACACCGAGTCCTTATTCTCTGAATATTTTTTATAGTAGGAAAGCGCGCTCTTCGCATTGCCCAGCTCTTCGTAGATCCGTGACAGGAGAAGCGAGTTGTCGGAGAGCAACGAGAGATCGTTGATCTTGTCCAGCAATGTGATGGACGTAGTCAAATAATTTTTGGCCTGGATGAGATTTTCAAGTTTGCTCGTCGAATACAGCCGGCAGGCGGGATCGGCAAGGGCGGTGTCCGATGCGATCCGGAAATATATCTCGCCGACGTAGCCGTTGTACACGGCGCGGTCGTACGTGATATTGAGGTCCTCGCTGATCCGTATTGCCTGCGTGCCCAATGCGAGCGCCTCGCAATACTCCTTCGCCTTCGTCTTGTTCTCAGCCAGATTGATGAGCAGCTGCGCGGCAAGCTCCCGATTCCTGCTCTCCTGAGCGATGCGCAACGCCTTATGGTAGTACTCGTTCGATCGGGGGAGGTCGGACATGTCGCTGTAGATGAATCCGAGATTGTTGTACGTTTTGCCGAGTTCCGTCGTGTTCTTCAGCCCGGCATTGAGGTCCGCGGCCTTCGAACAATACTCGATGGCCTTGGGATAATTTTTAAGGATCCGATACAGATTGCCGAGATTGTTGGAGAGGAACCCGATACCCTGCCTGTCTCCGATCTCCGTATAAAACGACAGTGACGTGTGAAAATATTCAAGGGCCTTCGAATAATTTCCCTTCACCGCATAATTCGTTCCGAGGTAATTGAAGGAGAACGCCAGGCCCGTCTTCCAACCGAGTTGTTCGGCGAGCGCGATCGCCCGTTCCGCACAGGCGATGCCCCGATCGGTGTCGTACTGGAAATATTGAAACGACAATTTCCCAAGCAGACGCACCTTGCTCGTGTCGTTCGGGGCCCGGTCTGCTTCCGCTTGCAGCGAGTCGAGCAGGTCGTATCCCTGTCGTTGCGCGGACGACGTAGTGCAAGCAAGTGCCATGAGGAAAACGCAGATTAATGTCTTCATGGTGCCCTGCGCTGTCGTTGTCGATCGTGATGTAGCGTTCACACGTATCCTTTCTTGATCGCCTTCGCAACGGCCTCCGCCTGGGAGTGCACGTGGAGTTTTTTATAGATCCGCTTGATGTGGAACCGCACCGTGTCCTTGCTGATGTTGAGCGTCAGCGCGATCGCGTAATACGTCTTCCCCTTGATAAGTTCGATGAGGATCTCCCGTTCGCGGTCCGTCAGGAGCGTCGAATCCTCCGCAAGCGTGTTCTGCTTTTGGAAGAAGAGCGTCACCTTCCGCGCGATGTGCGAACTCATGGGCGCTCCGCCTTCGCAGGCCTCCTGTATCGCCTCGAGCAGCCGGTCCGGGTGCGTCTTCTTCACGAGATAGCCGCACGCTCCCGCGCACAACGCGTCGAAGATGAGATCGTTCTCCTCGTGGACCGTCAGCATCAGTATGTTGAGTTCCGGCAGCATGCCCTTCAGGATCGCCACGCCCTCGATGCCGTTCATCCCCGGCAGCTTGATGTCCATCAGCACGATGTCGGGCCTCAGAGCCTTGATCTTCTTCAGCATGCTCTCGCAATCGAGGAACGAGCCGACGCACGAGAATCCCTCGGCCCTGTTGATGAGGAGCGAGAGCGAATCGTTGATTATTTTATTGTCTTCGACAATGACAACCTTGATCATCCTGCATCCGCCTTCTGTCAGATCTTTCCCGTGAATTTTATCATCGTGCCGCTCGCCGCGCTCGACTGGATGCGGAGCGTTCCGCCGATCGCCTCCGCCCGGCGCTGCATGTTCTCCAGACCGTTCCCGCTCCTCCGGTTGTTCACGTCGAAGCCCTTCCCGTTGTCGTACATCGTAATGGTGAGGATCGATCCGGCGAGTTCGGTGTTGATGGATATTTCGGTGCACGCGCTGTGCTTGATCGAGTTGTTGATCGCTTCCTTGAAAATGAGGTACACGTTTTTCCTGTACTCCATCGTCAGGAAGACCTTCTCCATGGAGCTGAAATTGTTGATGTACAGCAGTATCTGCCGGTACGAGAGGATTTCCTCGTACCCGTCCTTCAGCTTGATGAACAGCTCGAAGAGCGAATCCCTCTTCGGATTGATCAGCCAGACGATGTCGCTCATGTTCTCGATGAGCGCGCGCGCAATGCCGCCGATGTTGCGGACGGATTCCTTGATCGTTCGGAGGTCGTTTGTCTCCACATGGTAGACCATGTCGCTCAGCAGGGAGATTTCCGTCAGGCGCGTTCCGATGTCGTCGTGAAGGTCCGATGCGATCTTCACGCGAAGCCGCTCGATGGCGAGCAGGTGCCGGAATTGGATGAAGACGATCGTCGCGATGATGGAGAGGATGAATACCACGACGGCGGTAATGAACCACCAGCGCTTCCAGAATGGCGGTAGGATGACGATCTCGAGCGATGTGCCGTCGGTGTTCCAGACGCCGTCGTTATTCGACCCCATCACCTTGAAGACATATGTGCCCGGATCCAGATTCGTGTATGTCACGAATCTCCGCGTTCCCGCGGAGATCCATTCCTTGTCGAATCCTTCCATCTTGTAGGCATAGGTGTTGGATTGCGGCGACGAAAAATGAAGGGCGGCAAATTCGATGGAAAACACATTCTGGCTGTATGAGAGCGTCACCGACCGCGTCCCCGAGATCGCCTGGGTCAGCGGAGAATCGCCCCCGATCCCGGCCGATCGGTTGAAGATCTGAAAGTCGGTGAAGACGATCGGGGGGACGTGCGGATTGTCCCTGATGCTGTCCGGATAAAACATGTTGAATCCGTTGATCCCTCCGAAATACATGTATCCGCGTGCATCCTTGAAATGATCGTTGCCGCCGAACTGGTCACTCTGCAGCCCGTCGTTCGATGTGTAGTTCTTCACCGCTCCCGAGGCGGGATTGAAACACGACAGTCCCTTGTTCGAACTGATCCACAGATTCTGTCTGTCGTCTTCCAATATTCCGTAGATGACGTTGTTCACCAGGCCGTTCTTCTCGTCGAAATGCGTGAATGTGCCGGTCTTCCTGTCGAACCTGTCGAGGCCGTTGTTCGTGCCGATCCACATGTCTCCGGCCGCATTTTCATGGATGCACCACACGTTGTTGTTGCTGATGCTCGAGGTGTCCGCCGGATTCTCCGTGAAATGGATGAAGGACCGCGTTGCACGATCGAACTTGTTCAGGCCTCCGCCGAGTGTCCCGATCCATAACGATCCGTCACGCGACTCATGGATCGTGTAGACGTAGTCATGACTGAGGCTCAGCGGATCATCCGGATCCTTCGTGTACGACGACACCGTTCCTGTCGGCGGCGCGTATGTGAAGAGGCCCGCGAGCGTGCCGATCCAGAGTGTTCCATCGGTATCTTCATGGATGTACGTGATGTCTTTGCTCGTGATGCCGTCGGGGATGCCGCCGTTGTCCGCGTTCGCAAATGTCTTCCTCGACCGGTTGAATTTGTTCAGCCCGCCGCCGTTCGTGCCGATCCACAGGCCGCCGCTGCGGTCCTCGTTGATGGACCGGATATAATTGCTGCTGATGCTGTACCGATCTCCGGGCGAGTGTTTATAATGGATGAAGCGGCTGTTCCTCTCGTCGAATTGGTTCAGACCGCTGCGCGTCCCGACCCACAGGATTCCGAGATGGTCGCGAAAGATCGCGGTGACCTCGTTGTTGCTCAGACTCTTCGGGTCGAACGGCTCGCTCCGGTAGTGCAGGAATTTCGCCGCATTCGGATCCAATTTGTTTATTCCGACATCCGTTCCCAGCCAGAGGATGCCCGTCCGATCTTCATGCATCGACCAGACGAAATCATGGCTCAGGCTCCCGGGATCCGACGGATCGTGCCGAAAATTGACAAACGACCACTGTGGGGCGCTCTCTGAACGGATGATCTTGCTGAGTCCTCCGTCCAAGGTGCCGGCGTAGACCGTTCCCGCCTTGTCCCTGCAGAGCGCCCACACGTTGTTGCCGCCGATGCTCCGCTTGTCGCGCGCATCGTGCGTGAAACGCTCGCACGTACCGCGCCGCTTGTCGAACAGGTTAAGACCGTTATTGCTGCCGACCCACAGGTGCCCTGAATCCGACTCGATGATGGTCCAGATGTAATTGTTGCTGATGCTTGTCCGGTCGCCGGGGTCGTGCTTGTAAACGGAAAACGCGTTCCGCGCCGCGTCGTATCTGTTCAGCCCGTCGTATGTGCCGATCCACAGGATGCCCGGCTCGGAGGGTGATTCGTAGATCGACCAGACGACATTGTTGCTCAGGCTGTTCGCGGACGCCTGGTTGTGCTGATACCGTACAAAGCGGTCCGTCCCCGGCTCGTACAGGTTGAGTCCGTTGTTCGTGCCGATCCACAGCCGGCCTAGCGCATCCTGGAAGATCGACCGGACGTTGTCGTTGCTGAGGCTCGCACTGTTGGCTGGATCGTGGCGGTAGCGCGTGAATGTTTCCGTCCTCGGATCGAACCTGTTCAGTCCGCCTCCCAGCGTGCCAATCCACAGGCGGCCGTGCGTGTCCTCGAAAATTTTGACGATCGTGTTGTTGCTCAGCGTCTTCGGATCCCGCGGATCGGATTTATACACGGTGAACATGTACCCGTCATACTTGTTCAGGCCGTCGAGCGTGCCGAACCACATGAATCCCTTGCTGTCCTGGAGGATCGAGAAGACGGAACTCTGGGAGAGCCCCTGCTCGATGGAGATATGATCGAAATGTCCGCTGCCTGCCTGTCCGAACGAGATAAAAAAAAATGACATCACAGCACAAAAGCCCGCACACTTTCCATGGAGATGTTCGAATTTTTTCATATTTTATGCTGGACCAAAAAAAGAGGGACCATCCGTGCTATTCGTTCGGGCGTATGCATCCTATCTAACTAATATAACAAAGGCAGGGTTTAAATGACAACTTTGATGCTCATCGGCGATTCGATCACAGCCGGTTATGATACAGCAGGATCGTTCCCGGAAGACCGGATCGTAAACAAGGGCGTAGACGGGGACAGCACGGTGGAATGTCTCGGTCGGATCGGCGAGGAGTGGTTTCAGGCGCCGTTGGATGCCGTCTGCATCTGCATCGGAACGAATGATATCGCGCAGGGACGGACGGACGCCGTCATCCTTGCGAACATCGAGCGCATCGTCGACACGGTGCGGCGGTATGCCGGCGCAGCCGCGATCTACTGCACTTCGATCTTCCCGACACGGGAGAACGCGGTGCGTCCGAACGAACGTATCGTCGGCTTCAATGCACAACTGCGGCAGCGCGCGTCGGAGATCGGATGCTCGTTCCTCGATCTGCA
>JAVBYH010000149.1 GCA_030824175.1 Bacteroidota bacterium
TCCGTCAGGGACCAGTCCGGCCTCGAGATCGCGCGCGGCGTCACCGCCTATTCATCCGACGACCTCGCCGCCATCAAGGGAAAAAAAACAAACGCGATCGAGAAGATCCTCGGCCGCACATCCGCGGGTGAAGTGATTCACAAAGACGATCTTGTCGTGATCGGAGAAAAATAATGCTCGACGATGTGATCAGACGAAAGGCCCTGTCGGCGAAAAAAGCGAGCACCGTGCTGGGCGGCGCCTCGCTTGCAAAACGCAACGCCCTTCTCAGGGCCATCGCCTCGAGGCTTGCAAGCGAGACGCCCTCCATCCTGTCCGCGAACCGGAAGGACCTCAGGCTCGCCGCCAGCACCGGCCTCTCCCAGGTACTCACCGAACGGCTGACGCTGGACGCGACACGCATCGCACAGATGATCCGCGGGGTGAAGGACATCATCGCACTGCCCGACGCCGTCGGGCGTGTGCTTGAAGCGGTGCAACGCCCGAACGGACTCCGCATCGAAAAAAAGAGTGTCCCCCTCGGCGTTGTCGGCATCATCTATGAATCCCGTCCGAACGTGACGATCGATGCATCGGTGCTCTGCCTCCGTTCGGGAAACGCCGTGCTCCTGCGCGGGGGATCGGAGGCGATACACACGAACAAAGCCCTCGTGAAGATCGTCGCCCTCGCACTGAAGGACATGCGACTGCCCGCCGGCTGCGTGGAGTTCATCAATACAACGGACAGACATGCGGTGCTCGCGATGATCCGCCAGGATGCGGCGATCGACGTCATTATCCCGCGGGGAAGCGGCCGGCTCATCAGCTTCATCCGTGCGCACAGCACGGTGCCGGTGATCGCACACGGGGAAGGAAACTGCCACATCTACGTCGACGCCGCGGCCGACGAATCGATGGCGGAAGAGATCGTCTTCAACGCGAAGGTACAGCGCCCCTCCGTGTGCAACGCGGTTGAAAAGCTATTGATCCATAAATCGATAGCCCCCGCAGTCCTCCCCCGCATCGCGGCGCGCCTGCGCGGGGCGGGAGTCGTCATCAAGGGCGATGCGCGCGCACGGTCCCTCGACGGGGGCATCCTCCCGGCGGTCAACGCGGACTGGTCCAGGGAATACCTCGACCTCGTCATCGCCGTGAAAGTGGTGAACGATATGGACGAAGCGATAGCGCACATCGGCACGTTCGGATCGCACCACTCCGATGCCATCGTTACCGGGAACACGAAGAACGCCGAGCGGTTCCTTACAGAGGTCGACTCGGCGGCCGTGTATGTCAATGCATCCACCCGATTCACCGACGGCTTCGAGTTCGGACTCGGCGCCGAAATGGGGATCAGCACACAGAAACTTCACGCGCGGGGACCGATGGGGCTCGCCGAACTGACGACGGTAAAATATGTCGTGCACGGAGACGGACAGATAAGGAAGTGACGATTATGACGAAGACCATCCTCATCGTTGAAGACGATGCGATCGCCGCCCTGGCCACGGAGCACATGCTCACGAAGGCGGGCTTCACGGTGCTCACTGCCGACAGCGGCAACGACGCCGTCAGTTTCATCCGGTCTGAAAAAAACCTCGTCGACATCGTCCTCATGGATCTCGAGCTCGGCAAAGGGATGACCGGCGCGGAGGCCGCCAGGGCGATCCTCGACGACCAGGACATCCCCGTCATCTTCGTCTCGGCTCATACCGAGGAGACCGCCGCACACTCCATCGAGGATATCCCCTCGTACGGGTTCGTCGCGAAGAACTCCGGCGATCACGTGCTCCTCGCATCCATCCGGATGGCATGCAAACTGCACGACGCCCATCAGGCCCTCAAACTCTCTCAGCAGACCGAAGCCGGCCTCCGCAAGACGCAGGAACGCTTCAGCGTCGTCTTCAATAACATTAACGACGCTGTCTTCATACACGGGTTCGACGAGGACTGCCACCCCGGACGATTCGTCGAGGTGAACAATATCGCCTGCGTGCGCTACGGGTACACCCGCGAAGAATTCCTGCGCATGAGCCCGCTGGACCTCGACACGCACGACAGTTCGCTCATCCGCCCGCAACAGATGGCCAGGCTCAAAACCGAAGGCTCGCGCGTCTGGGAATCCACGCATCTCACGAAGTCGGGTCAGGTGATCCCCGTCGAGATCAGCAACGTCGTCTTCCTCATGGACGGCGAACCGATGATCCTCGCCTCCGTGCGCGACATCTCCGAGCGCAAGCGGGCCGAAGACGCGCTGCGTCACAACGAACGCATGCTCATCCAGGCCCAGAAACTCGAAGGCATCGGCACGCTTGCCGGCGGCATCGCTCACGACTTCAACAATCTCCTGGCGATGATCCTCGGATCCGCCGAACTGCTCCGCACGCATACGGCGGACCAGCCGCAGCTGAAACGCTATGTCGACAGAATCATCGAAGCTTCCGAGCGCGGCGCGTCCATTTCCCGGCAGCTCCTCATCTTCTCGAAACCCGACGGCTCGACGCACACTCCGCTCCGGCTGTCGACCGTCGTGACCGCATTCACCGACATGCTCGCCCATTTCATGTCGAAATCGATCTCGGTCGAATCGGTCATCGACGCCGTGAACGACACCATCCTCGGCGATCTCGGCCAGATCCATCAGGCCCTCCTGAACATCGCCCTGAATGCCGGCGACGCGATGCCCGACGGCGGCACGCTCCGCATCCGCGCATATGTGCCTCCGCCCGAGACCGTCCGAAAAAATTTTCCGCATGTCGAGAACCCCTCGTACCTTGCCATCAGTCTCACAGACACCGGCAAGGGCATGAATGAGGATATCAGGCAGCGGATCTTCGATCCCTTCTTCACGACAAAGGACCGCGGCAAGGGCACGGGACTCGGATTGGCGATCGTGCACGGCATCATGAAAAACCACAACGGGTTCATCGATGTCGAAAGCGCGCCGGGAACAGGCTCCACGTTCACGCTGTACTTTCCAGGACTGGCTGCGGACACTCCCGCGCCCGCCGAAGTGGACACCGAGGCCGCTCCGCTGCACAACGAGACGATCCTCATCGTCGACGATGAGATTGTCATACGCGAAGCGCTCCAGGAGTGTCTCGAGGATTTCGGGTATAGCGTCTTTGCCGCCCAGAACGGCGCCGAGGCCCTCACACTCTATCAGGAGCATCAGGCATCGATCGATCTCGTCATCACCGACCTCGGCATGCCCGGGATCAGCGGCGAGGAGTTATTCCGGCGGCTCACGAAGATCAATTCATCGGTGAAGGTGATGCTGTCGTCGGGCTATCTTGACAGCGGTACGGAAGAGAGGTTGTTGGCGATGGGGTTTAAGAAGCTCCTTGCCAAGCCGTACAGGCTGGCGGAAATACAGGCTGCGATACGCTCACTCCTGTGAAGGCTGCAGGAGCATCCGATGCGAGAGCTCGTCGATCAGCGTATCCACACAGTCCGTGAAATCGAACCTGCGGAGGGCATCCTCGCGTCCCTTGCGTGCCAGCGAACGCGCA
This sequence comes from Bacteroidota bacterium, assembly GCA_030824175.1. Lineage (GTDB taxonomy): Bacteria > Bacteroidota > Ignavibacteria > UBA10030 > UBA8401 > CAISDA01. Next base: position 3,489 of record JAVBYH010000149.1, read on the forward strand.
AGAGCCTCGTCCCCGAGTACACGCAGAATCGCCGCGGCGAGCGAATGCTCGTCGCGCGCCTCCACAAGCAACCCCGTGGTTCCGTCGGCAATGATCTCGGGCACGCCGCCCGCGTTGGTGGCGATCACCGGCTTCTCCATCGCCATCGCCTCAACGACAACGAGGCCGAATGTTTCTGAAAACGACGGGAGCGTGAACACGTCGAATGCCGTCATCAGGAGGGGCACGTCGTTCGTGAACGGCATGAATCGTACATGGCGCTCGATGCCGAGCCTGCGGCAGAGGTCTTCAAGGCGTTTTTTATGCCCCGGCTCACCCGCCGTCTCGTCGCCTGCGATCACATAGAGCACGTCCGGATGCTTCGCCGCCACGACGGGCAGCGTCCGAATAAGAACATCCTGCCCCTTCCCGGGATCGAGCCGGCCGAGTACGCCGACGATCCTCATCTCCGGAGGCAGTCCGAAATGCCGCCGCGCTTCCGCCCGATCATAGCGCGTCGGATCGAACCGCTCCATATCCGTTCCAAGCGGCAGTACCGTCACCTTGTCTGCAGGCATCCGCGTGAACCGGAGGACATTGTCCTTCATCCTTTGCGTCAACGAAATCCACAGCGAAAGTTTGGAATAGATCCAGGTGTGAAGCACGTCCCGTTTGTCGTGGCCCGACTGCATCTGCTGATAGAACACGAGCGAAACGGACGGACGAAACACGGTGATAAGGGAACCGATATGAATGTCCTCCGAACGCATGAACAAGAGGACATCTATGCGTTCCCTCCTGATGAGACGAAACAGACGAACCGCGGTCCGGATATCGAAATATTTCAAGCCCGGCTCCACCGCTGCGGTTTCAACACCGGCGGCGCGCGCGCGCTCTTCAAGCGGCGACGACGGAGGCAGCACGAGGGTGGCGGGAACCCCTTTTTTCTGCAGGGCCTGCGCAAGATGGCGGGACGTTAATTCCAATCCTCCCAACGAAGCGGAAAAGCAAACGACGGCGATGCGATTTCGATACTGATCCATGCGTTCCCTTGTGAGTGTGATCGATGCCCGTTACGAAATTATTTTTTCAGGGCGTCCTTGATCCGCTGTGGAGTGATCGGCAGCCGGAAGACCCGCGCTCCCGTCGCATCGCACACGGCGTTCGCGATCGCGGCTCCCACCGTAATAATGGCCGGCTCTCCGCCTCCCTGCGGCGCGGCCTCGTTGTCGACAACGAATGCGGTCTCGATCTTCGGCAGCCACGAGAAGCGGGGGATCTCATATGTGTCAAAATTTTCATCGAGTATCTGCCCGCCGGTGAACCGGATCTGTTCCGAGAGCGCATAGCCGAGCCCCATGGTGATGCATCCCTCCATCTGAATCACGGCCCCCTCGGGACTGACGATAAGCCCCATGTCCTGCGCGCAGACGACGCGTTTCACGCGCACCGCGCCCGTGGATGCATTCACCTCCACCTCCGCGATCATCGCCACCAGCGTACCGGCATCCTCGCCGCAGGCGACGCCGAAACCGCGCCTGTCGGAAGCTGTCGGGGCCGTCCACCCGAATGTGTCGGCGGCAAGTTTCAGGACGTTGTACATTTTTGTGTTCTGCGACAGATGCTTCAGGCGGAAGGTAACGGCGTCCGAACCGGCCTTCTCCGCCATGATATCCATCTGCGATTCGCGCGCGAAGGTGTTCGTGTTGTTGCCCGGTGCGCGCCACGGTCCTGTCGCGAACTGATGCGACCGCCGGCCTGCCGCCGTGTTCGCGCCGTACACGGTCGTCGATGAATTCGGTATTGTATAGAAATGCTTGGCACCGCGGTCTCCCGCACAATAGACGCGATAGTCCCAGTAGTGAAGCATCCCCGCCCCATCGAGACCCGAACTCAGTTTGATCACTGCCGCCGCGTGAAACGCGTCGTAGAAAAATTCCTCTTTCCGCGTGAATGCCACCTGCACGGGTTTGCCGGTACGCTTCGCCAGCCGCGCCGCCTCCACCGCCTGCGGATTCACCGTCTTCCCGCCGAATCCCCCGCCCACATACGGAGTGATTACGCGCACGTTCTCCAGTGCGAACCCGAGCTCCTTCGCCACGTCCTCCCTGCACGGATACGGCG
>JAVBYH010000327.1 GCA_030824175.1 Bacteroidota bacterium
GTAAGAAAATATAGCGATTGACGCGTCCAAAGTCAATGAAAGCGCTTCCGCACTCCCCGGTTAGCACTAGTGGATCTTTTTATCCGATCTGAACCGACGGCGGAGTTCCTGCACCGAATCGCCGCCGAATTTCTCGAGCAACGCATTTGCCAGGACAGGCGCAACGACCGCTTCCGCGATCACGGCGCACGCCGGCACGGCACAGACGTCGGACCGCTCATAGCGCGATGTGACGTCCTTCGTCGTCTTCATGTCGATCGATCCGAGCGGATGCGCGAGCGTCGAAATTGGCTTCATCGCGCCGCGGAGCACGATCGGCTCGCCGTTGCTCATGCCCCCTTCGAGCCCTCCCGCTCCGTTTGTCTTGCGGACGATCTCCTTCTTTCGCGACAGCGTGATCTCGTCGTGCACCTCGGAGCCGAACCTGCGGGCGTTCTCGAACGCGTCTCCGATCTCGACCCCCTTCACCGCCTGTATGGACATGACAGCCGCGGCAAGCTGGCCGTCCAGTTTCCGGTCGTATTCAACATACGTCCCGAGTCCCATCGGCACACCCGTCACCCAGACCTCGAAGATGCCGCCGAGCGTGTCGCCCTTCTTCTTGCAGGATTTGATAGCGGCGATGGCCTTCGTTTCCGCGGCCATGTCGAGCATGCGCACTTCGGACTTGTCCGCCTCTACGGAGATGCGACCGCCCCCGAGCACGGAGCGCAGAAACGCGCCGATCCTCGCATCCACGTCCTTACGATTCTTTATCGATGCTGCGCCGATCGAGAGCACATGGCTGCCGATCGAAATACCGAACGTCTCGAGCAGCTTCCGCGGAACCGTACAGCATGCGACGCGCATCGCCGTTTCACGCGCGCTCGCCCGATCGATCACATTGCGTATGTCGTCGAACCCATATTTGAGCGCTCCCGTGAGATCCGCATGACCGGGACGCGGCACCGTGATCTTCTCGACCGCCACGTTTGTCTTCTCGACGGCCATCCTGTCCGTCCAGTTCGCCCAGTCCTTGTTCCGAATCACAAGCGCCACGGGGCCGCCGGTTGTTTTCCCGAACCGCACACCGGCAAGGATCTCCACGGTGTCCGTTTCGATCTTCATCCTGCCGCCGCGCCCGTACCCCTGCTGGCGGCGCCGAAGCTGTTCGTTGATGTAGGCGGCCGAGATCTCCACACCCGCCGGCATGCCCTCGACGATCCCGACGAGGCCCTGTCCGTGCGATTCACCCGATGTTAAATACCTGATCATGCGTTTCCCATATGTGGTAATATCCATAAATATACGAAAAAAAAACGGGAGCGAGAAACGGAGAAACGAAAAAACCCCAAAAGAATACTTCTGGGGTTTTTCTACAGCCTTTACTATCCTGAACCGTATTCTCTGCGATTCTCTCTCTCGGTGCGTTTACTCCTTCGGTATCATGAGCGAGATGAAGCGCGCGTTGCCGTCGGGCGACTTCACGCGCATGAGGATCGCCTCCCCCGGCTTCTTCGACTTGATGATCTCGTCGAATGCGCGGACGCTTGAGACGTTCTCCTTGTTCACGCTCACCACAACATCATTCGTCCGGAGCAGCCGGTTGAACGCCTCGCCGTACTGCGTCACGTTCGTGATCAGCACGCCGCCCTCGATCTTGCGCTCCTTCAGCACCCTCGGATCGGCTTTCGCCACCGTAAACCCGAGCTTGTCGTATGTGACCGACGACGGAGCCTTCGTCGGATTTTCAGTTTCCTCGTCAGCGTCGTTGTTGAGCGAAATGCTCTTCTCATCGGTGCGCGCCTTCAATTTCACCACCTTGTCGATCTTCGACCCGTCGCGCCACACTGTCACCGTCACCTTGTCGCCGGGATGCTTCCCTGCGATCATCGTCTGGAGCTCGTTCGGTTCGTTGACCTTGTTGTTGTCGACGGAGAGGATGATGTCCCCTTCCTTGATCCCCGCCTCCTTCGCCGCGTCGCCCATCACGTCCTGCACGATGACCCCTTCGGCTCTCGTCAGCCCGTTCGCCCTCGCCATCGTCTCGTCCACCTTCCCTATCGAAACACCGATGTATCCGCGCTCGACTTTGCCGTGCAGGATCAGGTCCGTGGCGACCGTCTTCGCCAGATCGATCGGGATGGCGAACCCGTAGCCCTGATATCTGCCGTTAGTCGACTGGATCGCCGTGTTGATGCCGATGACCTCGCCGAAGATGTTCACGAGCGCCCCGCCGCTGTTTCCCGGATTGATAGCCGCATCGGTCTGGATGAAATTCTCGATGCCGTACGTGTCGCCGATGATCGAAATATTCCTGCCGATGTAGCTCACGATGCCGGCCGTCACCGTGGAGTTCAAACCGAGCGGATTGCCGATCGCAATCGCCCATTGTCCGACTTCGAGCTCCTTCGAGTTGCCGAGGATCGCGACGGGAAGATCCGTTGCATCGATCTTGATCACTGCGATGTCCGTCATCTTGTCCGTGCCGACAAGCTTCGCCTTGAACCGTTTCGTGTCGTTCATGATCACCTCGATGCCGTGTTCCGCGGCCTCTTCGACGACATGATTGTTCGTGAGGATATACCCGTCCCTCGTCACAATCACACCGGACCCGGCGCCCTGCTGCTGCCCCTCCGGCTGGCGGAATTTGAAATCCGGGAAGAAATGAAAGAATTCGTTCATTTCTTCACCCTTCGTCGCCTTCGTCGTAACGATGATCGATACGACGGACGGCGTCGACATTTTCGCGACATTGGCGAATGCCTCGTTCAACGCCGTCAAATGCGGATCGGCTTTGAGCGGGGAGCGTTCCGCACCCAATTTGATGTCCTTCGCGAACGCTTCACTCAGGCTCGTCCCGTTGAAATCCGATACAATCACAATGCCGAACACCGCTCCGGCAATAAGAAGAAACAGCGCCGATAGAATATTTTTCCGTGTTGTCATGTCTGGATCCCTCCTAACAAATTGTTGCCTGTGTTGAATAATTATTTTTTACCGTTTCTTATACATCTAACAACAGAATCAACCGCATTGTTCACACGCCCGGCCTCACCGGCTGAGCATCGCGAGCGACCGCAGAGGCCTCATCCCCGCCATGTGGTAGCGCATGAAGGTCTGAAGGACCTCGAGCACCTCGTCACGCACCTGAACCGAGAGCGTCAGTCCCGTCGATCGGCCGAGCGGTGTGCGTCCGAGGTAGTGCATCGACTTCAATCCGCCGAGCGAAAGCGGCATCCCGGAGAGGGCCGAGGTCGACGCGCACGAGCTGCACACGACAGTGCCTTCCGTTAACTGAAACCTCGCACCGCCTGTTGTCTCTCCCATCTCCCTGCCGCAGTGAACGCATGCGTCGAGCGTGAGGCTCAGGCCGAGATGGTGGATAAAACGTATGATGAATGCGATAAACACGTTCATCGTATTCGTTTCGGAGCCGTCGATCGCGCAGAGTGTCTCCACAACGGAAGAAAACAGCGGCTCGTCCTCGTGCTCGTCGTGCATCGTCATGGACAGCAGTTCGATCAGCGCGAGGCCCGCCGCCATCTTCTCTTCGACCGCGAACAGATGCTTCAGCGGAATGGCGATCTCGCATTTCGACAGCAGCGACAATTCCCGGTTCTGCTTCTTGTAGAAGACCACCGATGCGATCGTCATCGGTTCGAGCGCGGCGCCGACCTTGTTCTTCGCCGAGCGCACCCCCTTCGCGATGACCTTCAGCTTGCCATACTTCCGCGTGTAGAGCGTCACGATCTTGCTCGTGTCGCCGTATTTCATCGCGTGAAGCACGACCGCGTCTGTCTGGACGATCACTGTGCGCCCCGCTTATCAAACATCCGTGCGATCGATTCCGTGAACGGCGGCAGCAGCACGCCGCGTTCGGTGATGATGCCGGAAATCAATTCGTTCGGCGTCACGTCGAACGACGGATTATACACATTCACATCGGGGGGGGCAACGCAGACCGGTCCGCACATTGTCACTTCCTCGCGCCCGCGTTCTTCGATGGGAATCGCATCCCCATGCGCGATCGCGCGGTCGAATGTTGAAGACGGCGCCGCCACATAGAATGGCACGCCGTGGTGCTTCGCCATGATCGCAACACCGTACGTCCCGATCTTGTTCGCCGCATCCCCGTTCGCGGCGATCCTGTCCGATCCAACGATCGCCAGGGCGATATTCTTTTTCTGAATCGACACGGCCGAAGCGGTGTCCGGAATGACGGTTACGGGAATCCCCTCACGGCGCAATTCCCATGCTGTGAGCCTGCTTCCCTGAAGCAGCGGCCGCGTCTCGTCGGCGAAGACGGAGACATGTTTGCCCTGCCGGTGCGCGGTGATCACCACGCCAAGCGCGGTGCCGATGCCTCCGGTGGCAAGCGCCCCCGTGTTGCAATGCGTCAGGATCACCGCGTCCTGCGGGATGAGCCTGGCCCCGTGTTCCCCGATGGCCGCGCACATCGCCGCGTCCTCCGTATGGATCGCGACGGCTTCCGCGACGAGCGATGCATACAACGCATCCCCCGCCATATGCGTGTTTAGACGCGCGGCGTTCCGCATTCGTTCCACCGCCCAGAACAAATTTTTAGCCGTGGGGCGTGTCGATGCGATGAGCGCGCAGGAGGCGTCGAGCGCGTCGGCAAACAATCTACGGGGTCCGCCTGCGGCCTTCCTGACACCGAGCACGATGGCGTACGCGGCCGCGATGCCGATGAGCGGCGCCCCGCGCACCTGGAGGCGGCGAATGGCCTCCGCCATCACCTCAATCTCGTCCGTATCGACGTACCGTTCCTCGTTCGGCAGCAGCGTCTGGTCAAGGAACCTGACGCTGCCGTCCATCCATTCAATGCTGTTCATGCTGATGCCCTTCCGTGAACACGCAAAGCCCGCTCGATGAGCGGGCTTTGCGTGTTGAATCATTGCGTGAAGCCGGCGGTAGCCCGTTATTTTTCGAAGTTCGAGAGCGTGCGGAATTCCCAATACCTGTCCTGAATTTTAAGGTAGGTCAGCTCGCGCAGCGCATCGAGCGAGAACTGCTCGACGCAGAACGATGCCATGGCGCTTCCGTAGATCACCGCCTTCTTAAGATTCTCGTCCGAAATGTCGTCCGTCTTGGCCAGGTACCCGATGAATCCGCCGGCAAACGTGTCTCCCGCTCCCGTCGGATCGAAGATGTTCTCCAACGGATAGGCCGGCGCCGAGAACACTGTCGTGTTCGTGATGAGCAGGGCCCCGTGCTCGCCTTTTTTGATGATAAGAATTTTCACCCCAAGCGTCAGGATCTTCTTCGCCGCGCGGAACAGGTTCGCTTCATCGGCGAGCAGACGTGCTTCCGAGTCGTTGATGATGAGCACGTCGAGCAGCGCAATGGTCTTGATGAGCTCGTCGCGCTTTCCCTCGATCCAAAAATTCATCGTGTCGCCGACGACAAGCTTCGGCCGCTCGATCTGTTCGAGTACGCGGCGTTGAAGCACCGGATCGATGTTGCCAAGACAGACATACTTGCTTTTTTTATACGCGGCCGGAATCTTCGGATCGAACTGTTCGAAGACGTTGAGGTGCGTATACAGCGTGTCGCGCATGTTCAGATCG
>JAVBYH010000155.1 GCA_030824175.1 Bacteroidota bacterium
ACGTGGAAGTACGGGAGATTGGCAAGGAAGATATCCTCTTTCGTAAAGGGGATGGCCTTGAGCAGGCTTTGGACATTTGACGTGATGTTCCGGTGTGTGAGCTGCACGGCCTTCGGCTCCTTTTCGCTGCCGCTTGTGAACAGGATCACAAGATTGTCGTCGGGCTTGCCGCCGTGTATCGAGCCGAGGAGCAACGACACTGGCAGCTTCGATTTGAGGGCGGCCTTCAGTTTGTCGGCCGCGCCAATGCTCGCCATGATGTCTTCGATGAACACCATTCCCGGCAGCTGCGGGCAGTTGATCTTCTCAAGTAGAGCCTTCGATGTGATGACCGTATGGAACGCGCATTTCTTCTGGGCGTATTCCACATTCATCGCTGCTCCCGTCGAGTAATTGATCATGACCGGCGTCCGGCCGCTCATGAGAGCAGCGAGGACGGACAACGCCGAACCGGACGACGTCGGTATCATAATGCCGATGAATCCCTGTTCGTATTTCTGGAATTTTTCCGCGAGGATGAGCGTGGCAATGAGCGCCTTGCCGTAGGAGATCCGTCGTCCTGTCGTCCGGTCGATGATTGCAAGTTTGGATGCATTTTTTTTTGCGACCTTCACGAATTCCTGATGAAGAAGCATGGCGGGTCCTTTTGTATTATTTGGTCTGTTGAATCACGCTATAATGAATATTTTTTAGAATTATTCAACTTACGACACAATTGAGAAGAAAGCAAGGTAGCAGGGGATGTTGCAGAAAATATGTTCCTGGTGCGGAAGATGTCCCGGTGCCCGGAGGGAGCAGGCACCCGATTTGTTGAAATTTGAAGCAATTTTAGCGCAATTCCACGTATTGACATTGCGATGAGAATACCGGATATTAACGCGTGCAACACAAACCGTCGTGATAAAGTTTCCGTATTCTCAACGAAGTGAAAAATAATTCACATTATTTTCATCCCGAGAAGCCGGGAGACCATCCCCTCCTTTTCAATCCAGATCAATATAATCCACGTCGTAAGTTTAACAACCGTTTGGAGGATCTATGAAAAGAATCATTACCACGTTTGTGTTATGCGTCTTCCTGACGCTGCCGGCAATGGCGCAGCTGACCGGGAAGATCAAAATGATCAGTGTTCCTGATCGGTATAAGATATCGAACAAGGGTCAGTCCACGACGGGCCTGACGGCTGTGGGCATCGGTCAGCGTGTGGTCATGAAGGGCATCGCCTTCGGCGGGGCCGGCGGCACGAAATACAACGATACGCTCGTGGCGATCACAAGCGCATCCTGGTCCATTACCTCGAAGCCGGCAGGCTCTGCCGTCGCAATGGCCGATACGGGCGGTGGAAGCGGAATCATGTATTTCATCCCCGATTCTGTCGGCACCTATGTCGTCTCCATGACGGCCACCACCCCCCTCGGTGCGGCGATCGCCGGCACGATCACAATCAACGCGGCGAAGTTCGTTGGTGCGGGCCTCTCGGCTCCAGCAACGAACGGCGTTGCAAACGTCTGCCTTCCCTGCCATACGGGATCGAAGGTGTTCACCGACCTCCTGGCGACCAACCATGGCCAGGCAGTGAAGCGGAAGCTCAATGAGACAGGCGGACACTTCGGCACAAGCTGCATGAACTGCCATGCGATCGGCGTCGATTATATCACCACCACGAAGAACGACGGCTGGGATGATCTTGCGGCGGCCGCGGACAGCACGTATAAAAAATGGTTCCCGAACCTGCGTCCCAACGGTCCGGGCACGTTCGATTCGCTCGTCGTCAACAATCCCAAGCTGATGGCGCGCGCCGGCATTCAGTGCGAAAACTGCCACGGTGCCGCCGGCGAGCACATCAAGACAGGCGACAAGTCGAAACTCGATGTCACGTTGTCCTCCAACGTGTGCCAGCCCTGCCATTATTCGAGCGATCGCCACGGCATCGGCTACCAGTGGGAAGCGTCGGCCCATGCGAAATCGCAGGCCGAAGGCGCGTCACAGGTGGTCTACATGTCGCGCTTCACCTGCGCACGCTGCCATACATCGCAGGGCTACATCAACGAGATCATCGGCGGCAAACCGCAGCCGGTGGCACCGATCACAAGCGGACTCGTCTATGAGAATCCGATGCCTGTCGGCTGCACGACATGCCACGATCCCCATACGAACAATTCGTCCGTGAAGGATCCCGTGACGGGGGCGTATACGTATCCCCAGCTCCGTGCGAAGAAGATCGAAGAAGTCTGCATCGGTTGCCACAGCACGCGCGTGAGCAGCCGCGGCTTGCATTCGGCGCATCAGGGTTCGATGATCCTCGGCACTGGCGCGGTGAAATTCACGCTCGAGAAGGCCGAAGCCTACCGAACGGCCAGCACGATCATGGAAAACAACGTCGGCACGTGGGGCGGATGGGAATTGCCGGGTTACACGTACGAGAACGGTGCACACAGCGAAGCACCGGAACTCTGCGTGACATGCCACATGGCAAAGTCACCGTCGTACATCGCGATGGAAAAAGCGAACTTCGCGATCGCCGATTCTCTCATGACGAAACTCGGACGCCACACGTTCAACGTCGCCACCACGCTCGCGAACGGGAAGAAGTATCTCAATCCGACCGGCTGCGTCGAGTGCCACGGAACCGTCACGATCGAATTCGTCGAACTGACACAGGAAAAGACGAATACGCTGCTCGCGCAGCTCTACACGCTGCTGCCGAAACGTGACACGACGATCAACGCGGCAAACGGATACTTCAGCGGCACACCGAGCAATGCAACAGATCTCACGACTTTAGCGGCGTACACGACGATGCCCGCATCGAAGAAACGCACACTGACGACGATCGAACGCGCTGCATGCTACAATTACGCATTCGTGAAGAACGACCTCAGCGGCGGCGTACATAATTTCACGTACTCAAAGGGCCTCCTCGAATCGAGCATCGAACAGTTGAAGCTCGGCGCGGGCGCATCGACGATCACGCAGGTGAAGGATGTTCCGAACGATAACGGCAACCAGGTGCAGGTAGTCTGGAATAAATTCCCGGCCGAATCGTTCAGCTACGGCCGCCTTACCTCGTATGGCGTGTGGCGCGTCGATCCGGAGATCCTGCCGAAACTTGGCAAGACGGTGAATCCGCTGACCTCGTACACGCAGATGTTCAGTGTTGCAACCGAGGGCGGACAGTATACTATGGCAGGATCGGTCTATACGTTCATCGCGTCTGTGCCGGTCTCTGGCCAGTCGATGTATGCGTACATCGCCCCGACATTGTATGACTCGACGAAAACCGGGCTCGTCAATTCGACGTTCCTCATCGTGGGCAACACCTCCGATGGCAGCAATACGGTGTATGCGTCGCCGACAGCCACCGGGTATTCCATCAACAACCTGCTTCCCTCGATCGTCGCCGGCGTCTCGGGTTCATCCAGCAGCAAGGGTGTGAACCTCACATGGAAAAAGTCGACGCTCGAACAGGACAACGATATCGCGCAGTTTGCGGTCTACCGATCAACAACAGCGGGCTTCACGCCGGATCCCGCATCCCCCTATGCGACGGTGAAGGCCGCCGAATATCTGGATGCCGTGGTGACGACTGGAACGACATACTATTATAGGATCGGCGCGATCGACAAGGCAGGAAACGCCGGACCGTATTCGAACGAGTTCAGCCTGAAAGTGACAAGCGTCGAACAGCTCTCGGGCATGCCGACGACGTTCGCTATGGACCAGAACTACCCGAATCCGTTCAACCCGAGCACGCAGATCAAGTTCGCGCTCCCGAGCCAATCATACGTCTCGCTGAACATTTACAACGTGTCCGGCGAACTCGTCCGCACGCTCGTGAACAACGACATGTCCGCCGGCTTCTATTCGGTGACATGGAATGGCATGAACGATCACGGTCAGACGGTCAGCACCGGCGTGTATCTGTTCCGTGTACAGACGGGAACATTCGTCTCGACGAAGAAGATGCTCCTCGTGAAGTAACGGCATACACATGGGATCAAAAAAAAAGCAGCCAATTCACCGGCTGCTTTTTTTTTTGCGTTTTTTTTGTAGGGCGAGGTTCATCTCTTCCCATTTTCCGTTCAACGTCCCTTCTCAATGCGGCACCTGCGATCCAACAGGAATCGTCGGATCCGCAAATCCCACCATCTGTAGAACGACGCCGCGGTCACTTTGCGGACCGGTAAATTTTGCGATTCCGTCCAAGTTCGAATCGGCGTCGAGATATCCGGCGACGGGTATGGTCGGATCGGAGAACCCGACAACAAGCAGGATCGCTCCCCTGTCGCTCCCGGTACCCGTGAAGCGAACGATCCCGTCACGCGTCACATCTCCGGCCTTCATCCCGTACACTCCGGCAGAGAGGAGGAACATCGGTGTGGTACCATACGCCTTCGACTGGTCTGTGGTGAAATCGTATCTCGCGCTGCTACCGTTCAGGGGAACAGCTTCGGCGCTCATAAGCGGAAGATGATTCCTATGCCTCACGATAACGTAATAGCTGCCGTGCGCGACTCCCATGAAGGTAAGCGTGCTCGTTCCATTGGTGTCCACGACCGTTCCGTCATTCATCAGGAATGCAGGCTGTAGACCTTTATGCGAGGCGGAATCCGTCCCTGACCGTAGTTCGACCAATACCCAGTCCACCACAGCGGGCGCAGGTATCGATGGTACAAGTTTTGCCGTATACCCGTATACAGAGGTGGCGTAAGCATTATCCGAAGACAACGGTATAATACCGGACTCGTTAAGTACGGTCGTCATTCCTCCCCCGCTAAATGCGCCGGCAAGATATACCTTCAGATTTGTCGTCACGAACGGTGTCGCACCGAAGTTCTGTTCCGTAAGGTTGGCAACAACGTCGGTGACGAGGAGCGTATCCGGAGAAAATCTGAATCCTTCTTTCAGCGGAATGATCCTGCCCGTCCAACCGAAGGGTACCGTTACCGCGTACGCACCATCTACCCCCGATGTGACCGTCATTGGGCCCGCTAGCTCATACGCAAGAAGGACTTCGCCGGTCCCGGTGTTACCGGAAATCGTATACGTATTTATCACAAAGGTTACCGAAATTGTATGAGCCGCCACGACAGTATTGAATGTATAACTCGCCCCGGTCCCGACGGAGATGCCATCGACAAGTACGTCGTCGATGTGATAGCCGGTGTTCGGCGTGATCGTGTATGTCTGGCTGCCATTGTAGTCCACAGTCGTCACACCGAGCGGTGCAATCGTGCCATTCGCGCCGGCACTCGCGGTAATCTCGAAAGTATTAATGGCAAACGACGCGGCGATCGTGTGGTTGGCCGTGACATTATTGAATGTGTAGGATGCCACCGCTCCCACGGACACTCCGTCCACGAGCACGTCGGCGATGTGATGATTAGCGTCAGCCGTGATCGTGTATGCCTGGCTGCCGTCGTAGTTCACGTTCGTGACACCGAGCGGTGCAATCGTGCCATTCGCGCCGGCCGAGGCCGTGATCGTAAACGTATTGATAGCAAAACTCGCCGCGATCGTGTGGTTGGCCGTGACATTATTGAATGTGTACGA
>JAVBYH010000148.1 GCA_030824175.1 Bacteroidota bacterium
GATACGCGAAGTGGTATATCGGATGTACGACGGCGTTGTGCTGTGCCGCCCTGCTGTTCGGCGGATGTTCCACCCGCCCGGCCGTCATCGAACGAGACTATCCGGCATCGATCACGACAATGAAGACGTGGGGAGGCACTCCCGCACCAGATTCCATTGCCCGGAAACATGTCATTTCGACAGTGACGCTTCACCATCAGGGCGAAACATTCACGCCGGGAAAGGACGTCGGTGCGTACCTGCGCAATCTGCAGGCCTGGTCGCGGAGGGAGAAGCACTGGATTGACATTCCATATCATTACATCGTGGACCTCGACGGGAACGTTTATGAAGGAAGGGACATCCGGTTTGCCGGGGATACGAACACGAAGTACGACCCGGCAGGCCACGCGCTCGTGTGCGTGCTCGGCAACTACGAAAACATCGCGCCGACAGTCCCACAACTCGAGACCGTTGTGAAGCTCTTCGCCTGGCTCTGCAGGACGCACGGTGTGCCGCCCGGGAAGATCACATCGCACAAGGATGTCGCGTCGGGCACCGATTGTCCCGGCAAATATCTCTACCCGTATGTGCAAAGCGGATTCTTCCGCGAGGAAGTGAGGAAGGAAATAAAATAGGGGCGTCGTGCAGACGCCCCTGTGCACGACGATTACCGGCTGCCGAACTTCGCCTTGAGGTCGCTGAGCGTGAACTGTTTCTCCGGATTGGGGGCGCCCTTCATCCTACCCGCGCCCGCACCCGGTCCGCCTCCGACGGCCGCTGACGCGGCGGATTTCATAGTGAGTGCGATGCGCTTCAGGTTCTCGTTCACTTCAAGCACGCGGACCTTCACGATCTGTCCCACCTTCACGACGGTCTTCGGATCTTCCACATAGCGGTCTGCAAGCTGCGAGATGTGCACGAGTCCGTCCTGGTGCACGCCGATGTCCACGAACGCTCCGAAGTTGGCCACGTTTGTCACGATGCCTTCGAGTTCCATGCCGACCGTGAGGTCTTTCAGTTCCGTGATGCCTTCCTTGAACGACGCGTACTTGAACTCGGCGCGCGGATCGCGGCCCGGTTTCTTGAGCTCGGCGATGATGTCGCGCAGCGTCGGTTCGCCGACCTTGTCCGTCACGTATTTCTTCAGGTTCACACCCGAGAGTGCCTCGGGTGCCTTCGCAATGTCCTCAAGTTTCAGCTTCAGGTCGTTCAGTATCTGCTCGGCGATCGGATAGCTTTCCGGATGGACGGCAGAGTTGTCGAGCGGATTCTTCCCGCCGCGTATGCGCAGGAAGCCCGCCGCCTGTTCGAACGCCTTCGGCCCGAATTTCGGCACCTTGCGCAGCTCATCGCGGCTGTGGAACGCGCCGTTCTCGTTCCTGTAGGCGACGATGCTCTTGGCGAGGCCTGAATTGACGCCGGCGACGTGGCTCAGGAGCTCCTTCGACGCCATGTTGAGATCGACGCCCACGAAGTTCACGCAGCTTTCCACCGTCTCGTCGAGTTTCTTCTTCAGCATGCGCTGGTCCACATCGTGCTGGTACTGGCCGACGCCGATCGATTTCGGATCGATCTTCACGAGCTCCGCGAGCGGGTCCTGCAGCCGGCGTCCGATCGAGATGGCGCCGCGTACCGTGAGGTCGAGGTCGGCGAATTCGTCGATGGCGGCCTGGCTCGCCGAATAGACGGACGCGCCCGACTCGTTCACGATCACCACCGTCGGCTTCTTCTTCAGGGGCTTGATCGTCTGCTTCACGAACTCCTCCGTCTCTCTGCCGGCGGTGCCGTTGCCGATGGCGATGAGCTCGATGTCGTACTTCACGAGCTGCATCAGTAGCATCTTCGCCGCGACCTCGCGCTGCGCCTCCGCCTGGTGCGGGAAGATCGCATGGTATTCAAGGAACTTGCCCGTCTCGTCGATCGCGACCATCTTGCAGCCGGTGCGGAAGCCCGGATCGAGCCCGAGCGTCGGCTTCATGCCCGCGGGCGAGGCGAGAAGCAGCTCGCGCAGGTTCGATTCGAATGTCTTGATGGACTCGATGTCGGCGAGGTCCTTTTTCTCGAGGCGCGCATCGCCGATGAGCGTGGCGCGCATGAGGCGCTCGAACGCGTCCTTCAGCATCGCCATGAAAAAGTCCTTCACCGATGATACCTGCGCAAGGATTTCCTTCCCCTCGAGGTACTGCTGCACGAAGGCCTCGTCGTACACGAGGTCGAACCCGATCACTTCTTCGGCCTCGCCACGGCGCAGCGCAAGCATGTTGTGGCTCTGAATGTCCTTCACCTTCACCTTGTAGTCGCGGTACATCTCGTACTTCGTCGAGCCGACGGGGAACTTCTTCTCGTCGATCGTCGAGACGAACACGCCCTCGTTGAGGAAGTATTCGCGGAGGAAGGCGCGGTACTCCGCCTTCTCCGACACTTCTTCGGCGAGAATGTCCGCGGCGCCGGCGAGAGCCTCCTGCACCGACTTCACGCCCTTCTCCTCGGAAAGGAATTTCTCCGCCTCCTTCTCCAGGTTCACTCGCTTCGCATCGGGATTATTCTTCGTCTTGATCCAGTCCGCGAGCGGTTCGAGGCCCTTCTCGCGGGCAATCGTCGCGCGCGTGCGCTTCTTCGGCTTGTAGGGAAGATAGAGGTCCTCCAGTTCGTTCTTCAGCAGACAGTCCTCGATCTGCGCGCGGAGTTCTGGCGTGAGCTTGCCCTGGTCCTCGATCGATTTAAGGATCGCGGATTTCCGGTCCTGCAACTCGAGCAGATAATCGGCCCTATCGAAGAGGTCGCGCAGCTGGATCTCGTTCATTTCGCCGGTCGCCTCTTTGCGGTACCGGGCGATGAAGGGAAGCGTGCCGCCTTCCTCGCGGAGCATCAATGCGGCCTCTAATTGTTTGGGGAGGAGGGAGAGTTCTTTCGATAACAGCTGGAGAATGTCAATCATGTCGGATCATCGCTTGGTCATGATGGGCCGGGGCGGCGCCATCTTAAAAAAAATTGTTGTTTAAAAGACAGACAGAAAGATACGATGAATTCCGAAAAAACCAAATTAAAAAAATCCGCAAAAAAAAAGAATCGGGTCGTCTGCGGACTTTCATCGGTTTTTTTAGTATTTTACACTGTTATTGAAGGTACATCAATTATAGACACGAGAGGATATGGAACTCAACATTACGACGCCGGCGCTGCTGTTCCCCGCGATTTCACTGCTGCTCCTGGCGTATACGAACAGATTTCTCTCCCTCGCCGGGCTGATACGCGACCTGAAGGCGCAGTATCAGCGCCAGCCTGACCCGCACATCCTGACGCAGATCGCGAATCTGCGCACGCGCGTCTACCTCATCCGCGATATGCAGGGCTTCGGCATCGGCAGCATGCTCTCCTGCGTCGTGTCCATGTTCCTGCTGTTCATCGGCAAGGTGTTCGCGGCACAGCTCGTGTTCGGGGCCAGCCTCGTGCTCATGGCGATCTCGCTCATTTTTACGATTCGTGAAATTAAGATTTCTGTCGATGCTTTAAATGTACACCTCAAGGACATCGAAGGCGATAAAGTGTGATATCGCCGGGATAATCCGGCGGCTTCTTTCTGTCTCACGCATATGAAGGATATTGTATGTTTACGATTCTCGAAAAGAACGATCTTGCTGCAAAGGTCTATCGGTATGTGATCGCCGCCCCCAACATCGCGCGGAAGGCGAAGGCGGGGCAATTTGCGATCCTCCGCCTCGTCGACGACGGAGAGCGCATCCCCATCACGCTCGCCGATTGGGATGCGGCTGCCGGCACGATCACGCTCTACGTGCAGGCGATCGGCAAAACCACCACGATCATGAGCCAGATGAAGGCAGGCGAAGCGATCCTCGATGTTGTCGGTCCGCTGGGCATACCGAGCCACGTCGAGAAGGGCAAGACGCTCGTCGCACTCGGCGGCGGGTTCGGCATTGCGGCGATCCATCCGATCGTGCGCGCGCACAAACTGATGGGCAACCGCACGATCTCCATCATCGGTGCTCGCTCACAGGAGCTGCTTATCATGGAGAACGAGATGCGGGCCGTCTCGGACGAGGTGCGCATTGCGACCGACGACGGCAGCACGGGCACGAAGGGCTTCGTGACGACGATCCTGAAGGAGATGATCACCACGGGCGAACAGATGGATGTCGTGCTGGCGATCGGTCCCGTCGTGATGATGAAGGCCGTCGCCGAACTCACGCGCGAATCGAAGATCGAAACGCTTGTCAGTCTCAATCCGATCATGATGGACGGCACGGGCATGTGCGGTGCCTGCCGCGTGATGGTCGGAGACACCGTGCAGTTCGCATGCGTCGACGGTCCGGAGTTCGACGCCCACAAGGTGGACTTCGATCTGCTCGTGGCGCGCCAGAAGATGTACTCTCCGCAGGAAAAATTATCGATGGAGATATTCGACAAGAAATGCAAATGCGAAAACCAACGCGAAACAGCCGCCTGGTGACAGGAACACGATGAAGGCGGCGCGGGCAGGGCCGGCACACACACACTTTTTTTGAACCAGACGAAATGTTGTTTATGGAAAAGAAATTATCGAACAAGGACCGGATGAAAATTCCGCGTCATGATATGCCGGAGCAGGAACCGGCAGTGCGCGCGCAGAACTTTTTGGAAGTGCCCCTCGGGTTCTCGCCCGAGACGGTGATGGAAGAGGCGGACCGCTGTCTGCAGTGCAAGAGCCCGAAATGCGTCGAAGGATGTCCGGTGAACGTGAAGATTCCCGAGTTCATCTATCACGTGGCGCTCGGGAATTTCGCCGTCGCCGCGCAGACGCTCAAGGAAACAAACGCGCTTCCGGCTGTCTGCGGGCGCGTCTGCCCGCAGGAGGACCAGTGCGAGGCTGTCTGCGTCGTCGGCGGCAAGAACGAACCGGTCGCGATCGGGCGCCTCGAGCGCTTCGTCGCCGACTGGGAGCGCGCCTCGGGTATCATCCCGATCCCGGCGATCCCGCCCCCGTCGGGGAAGAAGGTCGCCATCATCGGCGCCGGTCCCGCCGGACTGACGTGCGCAGGCGATCTCGCGAAAAAGGGACACGACGTCACGATCTACGAGGCGCTCCACAAGGCCGGCGGCGTGCTCGTCTACGGCATCCCCGAATTCAGGCTCCCCAAAAACATCGTCGACGCGGAAGTCGATTATCTCAAGAAGCTCGGCGTGAAGATCGAATGCGATTTCGTCGTCGGCATGACGCGCACGATCGATGAACTCATGGAGGAGGACGGCTTCGACGCCGTGTTCATCGGTTCGGGCGCCGGCCTCCCGTACTTCATGGGCATCCCCGGAGAGAACCTGAACGGCGTCTACTCGGCGAACGAGTTCCTGACGCGCGTGAATCTGATGAAGGGCTTCGTGTTCCCGAACCTTTCCGATACGCCCGTGCCCATGAGCACACACATGGCAATCATCGGCGGCGGCAACACCGCGATGGATTCCGCCCGCACGGCTATGCGCCTGCCGTGGACGGAAAAGGTCTACATCGTCTATCGCCGCTCGAAGGCCGAAATGCCGGCGCGCAAAGAGGAGATTCACCACGGCGAACA
>JAVBYH010000147.1 GCA_030824175.1 Bacteroidota bacterium
CGACAAGAAGCGAGATGCTCGCGATCGCCCCCATGACGATGTTGAAAATGCGCTGCGTCTGCTGGCTCTGTTCCACGAGCGCCTCCGGCACGATGATCTCGTAATCGTCCACGCCGTAATGCCGCCGCTCCATGATCCGCCGCACGATGCCCGTCGCCTCTCCCAGGTCGGAGCCCGCTGCAATCTTCACCGCCAACTGATCGATTTTCGGATGCGGCGCCTTGTCCTGCGCCTGCTCGACACCGTTGATCGTCGTCGTGGGGCGTTGGTCCGTGGACGGGTGCGAGAGCTTCAGCTGCGCGGTGGTGAGCGGGATGTAGACATCCATGTTCAAATTCCGTATGGCGATCGCATCCGCCTTCTTGCCCGGCGTTGCGCGGCGGTCCATCACGCCGATCACCGTGAACCAGAGATTGTCGATCTTGATGCGCTTGTCGATCGGGTTTCTGAACTGAAACAGGGCCTCCTTCACGTCGCCGCCGATGACGCACACGTTTTCCTGCGTGTCCACGTGATGCTGCAGGATGAAGGACCCGGACTGCATCCGGTAGTTGAACGCCTGCAGGAACTCCGGCGTCGTGCCGACGATCTTCGCGTCCTTGCGGGCGCTCCTGTAGAGCACCGGGGTCGTCTTCTCCCACTGCGGCACGATCGCCTCGACGAACGGACAGATCTCGCGGAGCGCCATGCCGTCCCGCATCTCGAGCCCCGGCGAGAAGTTCGCCTTCGCCTTGCCGAAACTCTGCTGCGTCGGTTCCTTGGCGCGGATGATGACGTTGTTCACGCCCATCAATTGTATCTGCTCCAGGGCCTCCTGGCGCGCGCCCTCGCCGATGGAGAGCATCGCGATCACCGCCGCGACGCCGAATATGATGCCGAGCGCCGTCAGGATCGAGCGCGTTTTGTGCGTCAACAGACCGGCCATGCCGATGGCGATGTTCTGGGGGATGTTCACTGCTTCGCCTCTTTCTGGGCGTCTGCGGATTTCATCTGCGTGCCGGCGTCCTTCACCGTCGGATCTCTGAGCGCAACCATGTCTCCCTCGCGCAGCCCCTCGGTAACGATGATGTGATTGCTGTTCTTCACGCCGAGCTTGACGTCCTGTCGCCGGGGCCGCATGCCATTCATCGTGTAGACCACCGTCGCACCCTCTTTCTCGAAGACCGACTCGATCGGGATGAAGACCGCCTTCGGGATCGTCTCGATGATGATCTCGTTGCCCGTCGTCATGCCCGGCTTCAGGATCGGATCCTTGCCGTCGATGCCGATGATCACTTCGAACGTCTTCAGGTTCGACGCCTGGTTCTTCTGCTGGCCGATCGTGCCGACCTCGACGACGGTGCCTGCGAACTGCTTGTCCGGGAACGCGTCGAGCGCGATCTTCACCGCTAGTCCCTTCCTCACCTTGCTGATGTCGACCTCGTTGATGTTCGTCACAACCTGCATCCTCGACAGGTCGGGGAGGCTCACGAGCGACATGCCCGGCCATGGCGTGTTGCCGACGGAGATCTTCCTGCCAGTGTTCCAGTTGATCTCGTACACCACGAGTCCCGGAATCGGCGCCTTCATCGTATAGAGGATCTTCTCGTCGTTCGCGCGTTTGATATCCGATTCGATCTGCCGGATGCGAAGCATGAACTTGCTTGTCTCCGTCTTGTCCACGATCACCTGCGTGGCGATCTTCTTCTTGGTCTGTTCCCACGCGATGCGGCTTTTCTGCAGGCTGATGTCCGCCTCCTTGCGCGCCACATCGGATTCGAATTTCATCTTCTCCACCTGCAGCTTCGCCTGGTCGTAGGTGAGCTCCGCGTTCGTGAGCGATGCATCCTGATCGGAATTGCGATACGCCTGATCGGCCATCATCTTCTCGTAATCGGAGCGTGCGATGCTCAGATCGTTTTCCTTGTCCGAGATCTGCTTGTCCACATCCGTCGTGGCGAAGCGCAGCACATCGTCGCCGGCCTTCACCGTCGTGCCCTCGGGCACGAGATAGACGATCTGCAGCTGGCCCGCGCGTGTGCGGGGTGTGGTGAGCGTCACGGAATTGGCGGCGCGGATCTCGCCGCTCACCGAAATGCTCACCGTAAAATCACCCTGCTTCACCGCTGTGGCGGCGACGGAGGAGGAATCGGGCACGGCATAGACAATAAGCGCACCGGCCACGAGGAGGACGCCGATGCCGGGCAGTATGTATTTTTTGTCACGGAAGCGCTGCATGGACGCTAAGAATGTTTTCATCACTGGACCTTTCGAAGAAAAGAGAACGCAGATTCAAAGATTGGAAACAATTCGCTTGGATGCAAGCAAAAAATCCACGGTCGTTGAACTTCCGTTCCTACCGGATTGTTCCTATATTACACCCAACCGATCGTATTCTATTTGTGTAGGGCGAGAATTATCTCGCCCAGGAGAAAATTTGCACAGACTTCGTCTCTATATAATGCTCGTCCAGCTCCTGCTTCCATCCATCATCTTCGGTGCTGACACCGGCGCGATCGAGGGAGTGGTGCGCGTTCCCGACGGCGACGCCGCCGGCGCGACGGTGCTCATCGATCGGACGAAACTCGGCGCCATCACGGACGCGCAGGGCCGGTTCGTCGTCGAGAATGTTCCCGCCGGCACATACGCCGTCTTCGTGCGCCTCATCGGCTACGAACAACAGGCTGCCGCTGTCGCCGAGGTGTCCGGCGGGAAACGGACGCGCATCGACATCATGCTTCGTCTATCGGCGGTTGAAATGAAACAGGTGGAGATCACCGCCTCGAGACGCCGAGCGGCCGACGACACGCGCCCGAGCGTCGTCGGCATGACGCCGCGCGAGGCCAAATACCTTCCCGGCGCCGCGGAGGACGTGCTCCGCTCGCTCCGTTCGCTCCCCGGGGTGCTGAGCGTCAACGATTTCTCCTCACAGCTCGTGATACGCGGCTCGGGTCCCGACCAGAATTTCATCGCCATCGACGGTTTTGAAGTCATCAATCCCTACCGCCTCTACGGCTTCATCTCCATGTTCAATCCCGAAACCGTCTCCGAGATCAGCCTCGAAACGGGAGGCTTCGGCGCGAAATACGGCGACAGACTCTCCGCCGTGCTCGATGTGCGCAACAGGGAAGGGAATGCGGACCGTCTGCTTCACGGCAAGCTGAATTCGAGCCTCACCAACGCCAACCTCATTCTCGAGGGCAGCCTTCCCACAGGAGGCTCCTGGCTCGTGTCCGCACGCCGCACGTACTACGACCTGATCCTCGCGCCGTTCCTGAAAAAAACGAAGATCGTTGAGGGGGATGTCGCCCTCCCGAACTTCCGCGACGTTCAGGGGAAGCTCGTCGTGCCCGTCGATGACAACAACAAGCTGCTCCTCACCGGCATCAGCTCGAGAGACGGCGCGCAGCTCACCTCGGGTGTCGACAGAAACAGGCCCGACAGTGTTTCGTTCCTCGACGAGTCGTATAACACGCTCGCCGGCGTCACGTGGCAGTACACGCCGTCTCCGACTGTCGTCGCCCAAACACGCGCCTCATGGTACCGCAACACAGGCGCCGGCGCGTTCGACGGCTCGTTCGTCGATCCGGCGCAGAACAGCGGCGACCTCTCGCGCTCCGATACGCTCGGGCTCCGCTTCTTCGCATTCGGCGTCGATTACGATTATTCATACAAAAAACTCACGCTGCAGGAGATCGTCTCGGTCTCCGCCGGCGTCCATTCCCTCGAGATGGGGGGAGGCATCGACCGCCTCACGACCGAACGCATCCGGTCCTTCCGGCTGGATGATACGTTCAAGAACCTCATCACCTCCCGGGGACAGGCCCTGCCGCGGGATGTCACGTCCTCGCTCACGTACACACGGTGGAATCTCTTCCTCCACGACCGGATCGCCGTCCTCCCGACGCTCTTCGTGCAGCCGGGACTCCGCATGGACCGCTACGAGGTCCTCAACCGCACGTATCTGGCGCCGAGGCTTGCCGTGTCGTACGCCGTCGATCCCATCACCACCGTGCGCGCGGCGACCGGCTCGTACTACCAGTCGCCTGGAATGGAGAAGCAGGATAATCGCGCGGCGCTGGACTTTACCGCCGAAACCATGGGCACACTCCGCGCCGAGCGGGCCGACCACTTCATCGCCGGCATCGAACGGATGCTCTCCGCCGAATGGCAGATCAAGGCCGAATCGTACTACAAGCGGTTCACGGACGTCATTGTGCCGCAGAAATTCATTGGGCGCGTGTGGACCTCCACGCGTACCGACGCGCAGATCTGGCCGCCGGTGTGGAGCACGCCCGCGCAGGTCCTGCGAGATTCACTCACCTCCACGCCCGTGAACGACGCCTCCGGGCGCTCTTACGGATTCGAAGTGATGCTGCAGAAACTCTACACGTCGTCGGGAGAAACATTATCGGGATGGATCAGCTATGCACTCTCGTATGCCGACCGCGACAGGCACGGAGAGATCACGCCGTTCCTGTTCGACCAGCGCCACGCCGTGAACGTCGTGGCCTCGTACCGCTTCGCCGAACGCTGGGAACTCGGCGCGAATTTCACGCTGCGCTCCGGCCGCCCGTTCATCCTGGCCACCGGCGTGAAGCCGCGCCTCCGCGTTGAAACAACGAACGGCGTGCAGAGGGCGTCCTTGGTCAGGGATGCGAAAGGGAATGTGATACTGGATGTCGAGTACGAAGTCGACAAATATTCCGGGCGGCTGTCGCTCTACCACGCGCTCGATGTGCGCGTCACGACGTATCCGCGGTGGTGGGGATTGCACTGGTCTGTGTATTTGGATGTGACGAATATCTACAATCACGCGAACGAGCAGCAGGTCAATTATTTCATCGACGACGGCGGACGGCTTCATGAGCGCGTCACGAACGGCCTTCCCATCTTCCCGGCGCTCGGCTTCTCGCTCGCTTTCTAATGTGATTTTTTTTGTAGGGCGAGATTTATCTCGCCCCGCAATACGTTTTCAGGAATGTTATCGACTCGCGTACAATCTTCTTGCTTACGGCCTGCGGCAAATTCACCGCGCCGATCTCGGTGGGCAGCACCATGCGCACTTCTCCCGCCTTCGACTTCTTGTCGATGAGCATCGTCTTGTAGAGCTCGTCGAAGTCGAAGGAGAATTTTTTAAGGGAGGGCAGGGGAATGTCCGCAACATCCTTTGTCAGCGCGTCGAACGAATGCACGGGCAGGAGTCCGAGCTTCACGGCGATCCACGCCTCGGCAACCATGCCCAGGATCACGCCCTCGCCGTGCTTCAGCGTCGCATATCCACCGGCCTTCTCGAGCGCATGTCCGATCGTGTGCCCGAAATTCAGGATGGCCCGCCGCCCCTGTTCGCGTTCGTCTCCCGCCACGACCTCTGCCTTCATAGCGCAGCACGATGCGACGATGGACTGGAGCACGTTCGTGTTCCGCTCCAGGATCTTCTCATGCCACAGCGCCACGCTGTAATAAAATTCGCC
>JAVBYH010000168.1 GCA_030824175.1 Bacteroidota bacterium
TTCAGCTTCGCGAAGGCCGGTGTTCCGGCGATGTCGGTGGGGAGCGGAAGAACCTTCGTCGGTGTCGATACCGCGTTCGTCCGGATGATGCGCGAGCGCGGCGGGAAGATCTATCATCAGCCGACGGACGAACTCTACGACGACTGGAAGTATGACGGCGCACTGCAGCAGGCTGAAATCGCAATCCGCATCGCCTGGCGCGTTGCCAACAGTGCCGCCATGCCGCAGTGGAATAACGGGAGCGAATTCGAGGCGGCGCGGAAACAGTCGATGAAGTAACAATAATTGTATTAGCGGCAAATTATTGCAATATTGTGCTCCATAATCCAGGCTGCTGTCATGACTACGACCATGCAGCCCGCAGCGACTTTTGCCTTTTCCACACGACCTTCGGCCGCATGATCGCCACACTCATCGTCAAGAAGTATTGGAAATACGCCGCGTATTCGGCCCTCTTTGCCGTCTGGCTGTTGTGGGACCTGCACCAGGCGTACGGGGACAGGTCGTCCCTCTATCCTTCGTACGAGCCTGCTTCCCTGGCTGCAGCGAAGACATCCGCCGCCACCGTCTCGATCGTCCGTTCCAATGATCCGTCGTTGACGACGCCATGGGGCGTGGGCGACGACACTATCAGCGAGGAAACGATTGCGCAGATGGTCCGGCGCGCGGTCGAGCTTTCGGGAGGCCTTCGGCGCATCATCAAGTCGGGCGACACAGTGCTCATAAAGCCCAATCTCGTCCAGCAGGATTCCAGCGGGAGCGGGGGCATCACCGATGTCCGTGTCGTGAAAGCCCTCGTCTATCTCATCGACGAGATAGACCACGGCAGGATCAAGATCATCGTCGGCGACGGTTCCGCAAGGCCCTTCACAACATTTGAAAAGAACACCGGAGCGACGAAGCTGGCGTGGACGCAGCTCTTCGACGTTCCGGGGTACCAGCACCTGAAGACGGCAGCCCTCGCATCCGGGATCGATTTCCGGCTGTCGAATCTCAACGGCAACTCCGATACCGATCCGTGGCCGGAACTGGACTCCGTGACCGTTCCGAACGGCTGTCAGGCCACACCGCAGAACAATACCTACTTCGTCCATAAGGATGTCACACACGCCTCGGTCTATATCACCGTCCCGGTGCTGAAGATCCATGAGCAGCCGGGATTCACATGTGCGCTGAAGAACCAAATCGGGCTCGCCGCCGGTTCGAAGTACGGGTTCAGCAAGACCTCGGGCGTCACACAGGACAAGTACGCGCACAAGCTGCTTCATTCCGCACAGGATCCGTACAACTGGCAGGACAAGGAGATCGTCGACCTTTCGTCCATCGCACGCATCCATTTTGTCGTCGTCGACGCGATCACGTGTCTGGAGACGCAGAAGAGTCCCGTTTACGCGGCCGACAGATCGAACCGCTTCATCTCCAACCGCGTTGTCATGAACACGATCATCGCCGGCGAGGACCCCGTGGCCGTCGACAATGTCTGCTGCCGCGTGATCGGTGTGAATCCGGACGACATCGAGCATATCACACTCGCTGAACGGGTGGGATTGGGAACGAACGATCCTGATCGCATCACCGTGGTCGGGTCGACGATCGAGGCGGCGGCGAAGCGTTTTAAAAAGCCGACGGGACAGCAGGGGCTCTTCGGTCAGAGCAATCGCATCTGGATCCTCAATGGTCCGTATGTCGCGTCGGGTTCATCCGATATCACGACGCCGTTCATTCCCTCCGAGGCGACGGCTGCTCCCGCGGCAGGGCAGAACGGATGGAGTCAGCCGATCTATTTCAGGAACGACCAGATCATGCTGAAAGAGTATTTCGGCCTGGGGAGTTCGGGAAAATATATCAGTTATGCATTCACGTATGTCATCTCTCCCGCCGATCAGAAGGCGGTGCTGTGGCTGGGATCGGACGAGGCTCTCCGGGTCTACCTAAACGGTCAGCCTGTCTACACATACAGCGGCACGCGCATTTTCACGACGGCGTATTTTTCGGATACGACCACCGTCGTGACGCTGAAGAAAGGCATCAACACGCTGCTCGTGAAGGCGTATCAAAGCACGGCATCGTATAATTTCAGCCTCAACATCTGTGAGGTCGAGCCCGCGGCAGGCTATCGGGGGAGCAGGGTAACAGGATTGCAGTTCGTGTCATCGAATGTCGCCACAGGCCTGAATGCCGCGGCGGAGATGGTTTCGTCGTCGTACCGGCTGGACAACTGCTATCCCAATCCGTTCAATCCGTCGGCAACCATCGGTTATCATCAGCCTGCAGCCGGGCATGTGGACCTGCGCGTGTTCGATGCCGCGGGCCGCGAGGTGACGGTGTTGGTCGATGGAGTGCAAACGGCGGGAAGTCATCGCGTCACATTCGACGGGGCGCGGCTCCCGAGCGGAGTCTATCTCTGCCGGCTGCGTGCCGGCACTGCGACGATGACACGCAAACTGCTGATGATAAAATGAGTTCCACACATCAGGTGCGGGCAACAATTGGCGCGGAGTTCCTGGGCGTTAGAGAAACGAGTAGACAATGCCGGCGACGTACGAGAAGACAAACGTCAGCAAGAGGTAGAAGATCAGCACCTTCGTGCCCAGTTGTGATTTGAAGGCATAGAGCGTCTCGAGTTTTGTGGCCGGACCGGCGATGAAGAACGCGAGCATCGGTCCCTTGTGCATTCCCAACTCACCCAGCGTTTCCATGAAGGGAATGGCGGAGCCGCCGCAGGTGTAGAATGGAACCCCCATTGCGATGGCGATCAGCGTCCCCGCCTTTCCTTCTCCGCCGAGCATGCTGATGATGAGCTCCGGGGGAACGAAGGCGCGGACGGCGGAACTGAGCAGCACGGCGATTGAAAAATATTTCAGGATGTGTGCGCTGTTGCCTGCGATATCCTGCAGGAGCGTTTTCGGGGATGCCGCGCGAATGGCAACGGATGTCGGCGCCGGCTGATACAGTGCGGTGAAAATCCTGGACGCCAGGAGCCCTCCCGTGACGGCGATGAGGAACGCAGAGACACACCGGGCGATCGCCATCTCCATTCCGAGCTGGGATGCCGTCAGGAAAAAGATCGTCGGATTCATAAGCGGCGACGAGAGGATGAACGCCATCACCGCCCCGAAACGGAGTCCCGCCGTCATGAGCGAGAGCGCGATGGGAATGGCCGCATAGGTCGGGAGCGGCGACAGCAATCCGACGAGCGCGGCGACGATGACGGAGCTCACGTCGCCCGTCAACGGACGCAGCAGGGACCGCGTGCTGATCCAGCGGCGCGCCGCGATGTTCAGGGCGATACTCAGGAGCACGTAAGGAAGGATCTTCCACCAGAGGTCGAAGAAATACTCGACGATGCGAAGCGTGTATGTTCCTTCGAACTGATTGCGTATGTGGATGAGGAACTCCATGGTGCATTCAATAAATCAAAGCGCCGGGTGAGATGCAACAAACGGACGATGAAAAACCAATGCCCCGCAAAAAAGAGCGGTGCTCACAATGCAGGGGAACAAACCGCGGGATCGGCCCGTCTTAACTGCTACACAATCACAACTGTCATGAAAACGACCTCGTTGACTCCGGTTGTTTCTGTCTTCTGTTTCTTCATTTTCTTATTGTTGGTATGGTCGGCCATAGGAGCGGTCGGGTTCTACAATGCTCTCGTGTCCGGGAGTTGGCCGACGACGACCGGGACTGTCGTCTCATCCGACGTCAAGAGCCCTTCGGGAAAAGCCACAAAGTACATCGCCGAAATCACCTTTACCTATACAGTCAACGGCAGGGAATATCGGTCCGATAATTTTATGGCCACAGCGGCACGCGGCACGTCTCAGTGGGCGCGAGAAGTCGTTGAACAGCACCCGGTGAATTCCGAGGTGACGGTCCATTACAATCCCGATGCGCCTGACGGTGCGGTGGCCGAACCCGGTCTTCAATCCGATAATTACATCATGACCTTTGCACCCCTGTTTTTCGTTGCTGTTCTGGTGATCGGGCTGAGAAAGCAGTTCACGGACAGGAAAAAAAAGATCGACAATCTCGTGCCCGATCCTCAATGACCGGGTCGTCTTCACTTCCATCACCAGCAGGGCCGCCATGAAACTTCCATCCATCTCCAACGTTGCTGCCGACGCGCGCGGCGCATTTATCCGTTTCCCCCTTGTCATACTGGATGCCATAGCCGGGACGCTCTGTGCGTTGATCCTATTCGATTACGAAGGGGCATCCCATGCGAGTGTGCTGATACAGATTCTCCTTGGCGCCGTGATGGGATTCCCGCTTCTTACCGGGATCGCGCTTTCCGCCGAGAAACGGCGATTGGGAATACCTGTGTCGCTGGGTATGCAGGCCGCGGCGGTGGTTCTTGTCGGACTGTACGCGACGACAGTTCCCCAGGATCTCAACGGAACACCCATGATTCATCTGTATCGGTTCTTCGCCCTGCTTACGGGAACCATCCTCTTTGCGTTCGTCGCGCCGTACTTCCGGCATGAGAACGAACTCGGGTACTGGAACTACTGCAAAACGATCTGCCTCCGTGTCGTCACGGCGGGCCTCTATGCCGTCGTGTTATGGGCGGGCCTGGCGATCGCGCTGGCGGCGCTCGACAATCTTTTCGGCATACATATACCGCCAAAGCGGTACGGCGAATTGTGGGTGTTCATTAATGGGATATTCTCGACATGGTTTTTTCTTGCCGGCAATCCGAAGAATCTTGAGAACCTCGACGGCATGACGGAATATCCGAAGGGACTCAAGATCTTCTCTCAGTATATCCTCTTCCCACTGGTGCTCCTCTACATGGTTATCCTGTACGCATATCTCGGCAAGATCCTTGTAACCTGGGAGTGGCCGCAGGGATGGGTCTCGAGGCTCATCCTCGGATTCATGGGGACGGGCTTCGCCTCGTTGCTGCTGCTGCACCCGATCAAGGACCGGATCGAGAATATCTGGATCAGGACCGCTTCCCGATGGTTTTACGTGGTCATCATCCCGCTCACGGTCATGCTTTTCCTGGCCGTGTGGCAGAGGATCTCCGTGTACGGATTCACCGAGGGCCGCTATCTCGGAATTGCAACAGTGGTCTGGTTGTGCGTCGTCACGCCGTATTTCATCCTCAGCAGGAAGAAGAACATCAACTTCCTCATGACATCCCTGTGCGTCGCGGTGTTCGCTGCGAGCTTCGGTCCCTGGGGCATGTTTGCCGTCTCGGAGAAGAGTCAGGTTGGGCGTCTTGAGCGGATCCTTACCCAGCATCATATTCTTGTCGACGGACGGGTGCGGAGTACCCCGGACTCGCTGCAGATCGGGGCATCGCGCGAGATCAGCTCGATCCTCGGGTATTTGTCGGAGGTCCATGGCTTCGACGCCATCCAGCCGTGGTTTACCGAAAGCCTTAGAGATACAACCGGGAACGGGGAATCGTACAAGGCCCCGGCTCTCGTCGCAAAACT
>JAVBYH010000339.1 GCA_030824175.1 Bacteroidota bacterium
TGAGGGGGGGTGGTTCAGCGGATATTTCTTCGTCATCGTCGGCGTATCGAGCTGCATCCTCGCGTACTCCGGCATCGAATCCGTCGTGCAGACGGCGAGCCTCGTGAGATCGTGGAAGGAGATCCGCAAGGCGTATACGTTCCTCGCCCTCACCGTCGGCATCTTCACGCCGCTGCTCGCCGCGATCGTCCTTTCGTCGAACATCGATTTCGCGTCGCATGAAACGGACCTCATCACGCATTTCGCGAAGATCGTCGGCGGCATCCCCTTCGGCTATATTGTGGGCGCACTCGCGAGCATCCTGCTGATGATGGCCGTGAACACGGCGTACGTCGCGTCGAGCGAGCTCATGGAGCGCGTCGCGCACCATTACGGGTTCGAATGGATCATCAAGGTGAACAAGCGCCAGTCGCTCTACCGGCTTCACATCGGCAATGCGATCTTTTATACAGTCATCATCTACATCACCGGAGGCAGCCAGAAGATCCTCGCGGAAATGTACGCAATCGGACTGCTGGCCAGCTTCGCGATCAATATGGGCAGCCTCCTCATCTACCGTTACTCGAAAGGCACGAAGGAATCGCACGAATACACGACGTCGCGCATCGGGACGCTGATCCTGTTTGTGATCCTCTTCAGTTGCTTCCTCTATCTCGGGTATCACAAGCCGTTCGGCACGGCGATGTGGACGACGGTAACGGCCGTCTTCCTGTTCGTCGGCCTGCGCTATGCGGAGAAGCGGGCGCCGGAGAAGAAGGAGGTGCAGCAGACGGATTCGCCGATGCAGATGATCTTCCATCTCGTCGATTCGGACGAAGAGGAGGTGCACGTCTATTTCCGCCGGCCGAAGGAGCGTGTGACGAGGGTCTCGACGTCGTCGTCGGTGTTCATCAGCCTCTACCATCCGCGGCAGGGCATCTCTCCGAAGATCGCGGAGAATCACTTCCGCATCGCCTATCAGCGGCAGACACTGTTCCAGGCGATCACGGAGATCCTCTATGCCATCGAATACGAACTGCCGCACAAGCGGATCACTGTACATTTGGGCTGGCCCACATCGTCGTGGCTGGATAGGCTCTCGACCGGGGTCATGATCTTCAGCGTGATGCACCTGCCGAAGTATTTTCCGCGGCTGAATTTCGTGATGGAATACACGGGAAAGCCGAAGCCGATGCCGGACGCGTAAGCGATGATGCGATCGTGGCGGCAGATGACTGCCGCCAAAGGATGACCCGGCACCTGGTTTCGATTGGCCTGACGATTTACTATATTCGAATGTTATGAACATTCCATTGTCACATATCATGAAATCCGGCACTCGCCCCGCGATGCTCCAATTCGCCGTCGCCGTCGGCAGCGTCCTGTTCGCGTCCTCCGTGCTCCGCGTGTTCGCGGATGTTCTCGGGTACCAGGCGGTCTCGCTCATCCTGCTCTTCGTGGTCGCGCTGTTGTCCCTGACCTTCGAACTGGGCCCCATCCTCGCGGCGGCGGCGGCGAGCGCGCTGATCTGGAATTTTTTCTTCATCCCGCCCCATTTCACGCTCGCGATCGCGTCTCCGCAAGACGCGCTCATGTTCATCATGTACTTCGTCATCGCCGCGATCACCGGCACGCTCACATCGCGGATACGGGCGCGTGAAAACCGAGCCACGGCCCTGTTCACACTCACCAGGCAGCTCATCGAAGCGAAGACGCAGGACGAGGTCGCCCGCATCGCAGTCGACAATATCGGTTCCTTCTTCGACGCTGAGGTCGTCCTCTATCTCAGCGAACAGGACGGGGACATCTTCACGCACCCGCATCCCGCAAGCACGCTCGCCGCCGATCAGAAAGAATACAGCGTCGCCTCGTGGGTGTATTGGAACGAAAAAAAATCGGGAAAGGGCATCGACAAACTCCCCTTCTCGAACGCCGCCTATTATCCCATTTCGGGCCCCCGCTATCCTCTCGGCGTCATCGGCGTGCGGACGAAAGACGACAACACCGTCCCTCCAGAACAGGAAACACTGCTCCTGAATTTTATCGGCCAGATCGCCTCGGCGCTCGAACGGGAACAACTCAACGAACTCTCGAACAGAACCATGGTATACGTGGAGTCGGAGAGGCTCTATACAACGGTCTTCAATTCCATCTCCCACGAGCTTCGCACGCCCATCGCCGCGATTCTGACCGCCGCCGAGGCGTTGCAGTCCGCCGCCCCCGCGGCTGCACCGGATCGGGAAAGCCCCCCTGAACCCGACTACCCCGGAGAGATACGGACCGCGGCCGAACGGCTCAACCGACTCGTCGAAAATCTCCTGGACATGACGCGCATCGAGACGGGACATTGCGCGCCGCGGCTCGACTGGTGCGACATCCGCGACATCATCAATGCGTCGCTCAAACGTCTCGAAACGGAACTCGCCCGCCATCGCGTCGTCGTGAGGATCGCGGGGGACGTGACGCTTGTGAAATTGGATTTCGGGCTCATCGAACAGGCGCTCACGAACCTGCTCCACAACGCATCGGTCTATACGCCCGAAGGATCTGTGGTGACGGTCGAGTCACACCTCGATCAGGAAACGATCGTCATCACAGTGCACGACACGGGACCGGGATTTCCCCCCGCAGTCCTCCCCCGGCTCTTCGACAAGTTCTTCCGCATCCCCGGATCGAAGACGGGCGGGTCGGGACTCGGACTCTCGATCGTCCGCGGATACGTCGAGGCGCATAAGGGAACAATCGTCGCTTCCAACAATCCCGCTGGAGGAGCCTTGTTCACCATCCGCATTCCGACGGAGATACACAGATGAGCTCCCCAACCGACATCCTCGTTATCGACGACGAGCAACAGATGCGACGCCTCCTGCGCTCCACGCTGCAGGCTGCCGGGTACACCGTGACGCTCGCCGAATCGGCAAAGGAAGGCCTGCGCCTCGCAAATTCCGAACGATTCGACGGGATCATCCTCGATCTTGGATTGCCTGATGCCGACGGCATCGATGTACTCAGGGAGCTCCGAGGCTGGGCGCACTATCCGATCCTCATCCTCTCCGTGCGATCGAATGAACAGGACATCGTCGCCGCACTCGATGCCGGGGCGAACGATTATCTCACAAAGCCCTTCCGCACCGAGGAGCTCCTCGCCCGGCTCCGGTCGGCCATTCGGCTCTACAATACAACGGTATCGCGCGAAACGACGTTTACCGCCGGATCGGTCACGGTCGATCTCGAAGCGCATGTGGTGCGTCGGAACGGCGAGATCGTGAAACTGACGCCCACCGAGTTTTCCCTTCTCGCTCTCTTCGTGCGCAACGCGGGAAAGGTGCTCACGCACAACTTCATCCTGCAGCAGGTCTGGGGACCGGCGCACGAGGACGAAAGCCAATACTCGCGCGTCTACGTCGGACAGCTCCGCAAGAAGCTCGAGGACGATCCGAACAATCCGCGGCTCTTCCTCACCGAATCGGGTATCGGCTATCGATTCGCCGCGAACGACTGACGCGCCGTTCCGAGCCGTCTGCTCCCCGCCAACGACTGACGCAACGGTTCAGGCCGTCAGTTCCCTGCAAACGACGGCCCGAGGCCGTTCCGCACATGCCACGCTCCTTCTCCGGCCTGCGGCTGTTTGATCGCGACCGGAATTCCCGACACCATGAGCACGACTGTGTCGGCGCATGATGCGACATATTGGTTCATCCATCCCTGCACCTCCACGAATTTCCGGCCCGCCTCCGTCTGCGCGTGCACGCCCATGCCGAGCTCGTTCGTCACGACGATGAGCGTCGCATCCATCGCGCGCAGCGCGTCCCATTCCCGCCGGGCGAACACGAGCGTGGATTCCACGTCTCCTCCGGCGTCCGTGAAAATATTCGTAAGCCACAGCGTCAGGCAGTCCACGACCGCCACCTCGCCGCTGACGTCGACACTGCCGATAAATTTCTCCTCCTCTCGCGTCACCCATTCCGGGCCGCGGTCGCTCCGGTGGCGGTCGATCCGCCGCTGAAAATCCGCGTCCCACACACGGGCCGTCGCGAGATAGACCGGGTGCTCCGCCATGCGAAGCGCAAGGTCCTGCGCGAAGCGGCTCTTGCCCGCACGCTCGCCGCCGGTCACGACGTAGATCATGCCGCCGCCCCTTCCGCCCGCACCGCCTCCTGCCGCATGGCGGGATGGGCGCGCTGCAGCCATTCGAACGTTCCGAAGAGCAGCGCGCCGAAGACGAAATTGCCGACCGCCATATTCCGCAGGTACGGCAGCGCAAGCACATAGCACTTCACGAGGCCGTTCAGATCGTACGTGTACGGCACTCCCGTCGTGATGTCCGTGCCGTGTGCGAGCCACACGCCGAGGTCCGTGATGATCCAGTGCGCAAGCGCCGCCGCCGCGCCGGACAACGCGACGCTGCCCGCGCGCACTGTCGTCATCGCCCGACCGATGACGACGATAAGCGCGAAGCTGCCGTACGTCCAGAGGAACCCGTCGTAAAACAGCGTCCACGTATGGAGATAGAAGAAATAATTGAGGAACAGGTCGCTCACCATGAGCACGCCGATCGGCGCCGCCAGCGCCTTCCATTTCGACGAGAAGTAATGGCCGCCGAAGAGCGCGATCGCGCCGATGGGTGTGAAGTTCATGAGCGGCGACATGATCCCCGCCGCGTTCACCATCCGGTAGAGTCCGGCCGCGAGCATGATGAGGAGGAGCGTTGTGGTGCGGACATCGAGCGTCTTTTTCATCGTTCGTTCTTTCATGTTGTGTGTGTGATATGGATGTGCCGGCGGCACGCCGGTACAATAAAAAACCCCGACCTTCAGGAATGGAGATCGGGGTACATGAAAAGAGACGATGACGAAGAATGCTCGTTCGCGGCTTTGCAGTCCACCTTTTTCCACGAAGGTGTGCAATAGCGTTAATGGCAGGTCTCCTGGCTTGCAGCGTTGCGTCGAACGTCCTTCCCGATCCGGACAGGGGGATCAGTGGTTCATTGTCGACAGAACTGCATACAGTTGCGGGTCAGCTTCCGATTTTTACGGAATTCCCTTTTCATCTCGCGCGAAGCGAGACACCATTACCGAATATGTTAAAGAACTGTGTGACAATATACCGAAGCCGCGGCGGCTTGTCAAGAATAAACCATGCGTTCAGTCCGTGAAAATATCCCGCCCGTGCCTGCGGCGATTGACAGTCGATGAATTGTGCTGTACTTTATGAACAGTCGTGGGCGGCGCATCCATCCACGTCCTCCGGCTCCATCGTGCATGCGACATCACCGTTCACTCTCTCCCCGATCACATGAACTCATTGCTCCGGTCACTCCCGCTCATGCTCCTCGCCGCCTCATGCGTTCTCCGTGCAGGCGAGAAGGTCACCACATTGTATGTGTCGCCGTCCGGCAGCGACTCGTGG
>JAVBYH010000143.1 GCA_030824175.1 Bacteroidota bacterium
TCGCCGCCGCCGACGAGTTCTTCGGCGCGGGTCTGTATGAGCGGGCGCTCGCAATGCTGTGGTACGCAAACAATTTTATCGTTAACGGTGAACAGCGGAATCAATTGGGGGAGAAGACCAGTCTCGTGGAGTTTGTACAGAGAACCGTACAGGAGTGAGAGAAGGGGGGCGGTTATGCACAGGATCCTCACTGTGTGTCTCGTGTGTGTCCTCGCGGAGGGATGTGGCTCTGTGAATGGCGTCGTGACGGACTGCTATTCGGTCTGGCGCGCAAAACGAATCTCGCAGCCCGCTGTCGACCTTTTTGTCATGAATGTCAGATCGCCGGACGGGAGCCGGATCGATCTCTACGCACAGATGCCGTACGATCGTCTGCGCTTCGTCAGGAGCACCGCGGGATTCGACGTCTCCTATTCGGTGTCGTTCGTCTTTCGCGACGAGAAGGGCGACGTCGTCCAGTCACGGGACGTCACGCGAAGGGTGACCGTTGGGTCGTACGAGGCGACCGTCTCGCAGCATGCCGACGCGTTTCTCCAAACGGTGATCCTGCCGCCGGGAACGTACGAACTCACATGCACGTGCGTGGACCAGAATTCGCTCATCCGCTACACGCAGAAGAGCGGCGTGAGGGCGATGAATTTCGCCACGGACAGCGCGATGGCCAGCGGGATGCTCTTCGTCATGAAACCGAAGAATGGCGACGAGAGAACGGTGCTCCATCCGTTGTTCCCGCAGACGCTCTGGCGCGCACGCGATTCGATGGGGATCTATCAGGAAGTCTACGGCGTACGCGTCGGTGATACAATCACGGTCCATATGGAGTACCTCGCCCCCCCCTCCGGTGCACGGGAAGCGTCCCGAACGAAACGTACGATGTCCCCGCCGTTCACGCGTTATGTCGCCCCGTGCGAGCGCACGGTCGATTCCTCCGTGTACCCCGCCGACTTCGTGCACGGTGCCCGGCGGAGCGGGACAATCCACCTCCTTCAGTTCTATCCGGCGCCGCCGGCGGGATACGGCGAGATCGAACGCACTGTCAGCGTCAGGCGCGGGAACAAGACCGACAGCTTCATTTCGCGCCTGACGGTGTTCCGAAGCCTGACGAGGGGGTTGACCCTCGCCGACGTCGTCGATGCGATGCGGCTCATCATGCGCGAGGATGAATACGACTCGCTCCGCGTGTCCGCGGATACGTTGAGGGCCGCGGTCATCGAACGATTCTGGGCCGACCATGGCGGCCCGCCGCGACGCACGGAATTCGAAGCGCGCGTGGACGAGGCAAATAAACTTTTTTCGGTGTGCATCGAAGGCTCGCGAACACCGATGGGAATTGCGTATATTGTATGCGGTCCGCCGGAGTATATCGACTGTCGCAGCCCTAACAGGGAATCGTGGTTTTACGCGATCGGCTCCGAGACCATGGAGGTGCCGTTCTATCTCGAGCCGCGGAACGTCGATACGGCATATTATGAACTGGCGTTCAACTCGGTCAACGAGTCGCTGTGGCGAATATGCATCGACCGCTGGCGGCGGGAGTAGGCGGATAACAGCAACGAGATTCATCGCTGCGCTCGGACAAAGTAACTACAAAGAATGACAGAGTAATTACCAAGAATGACAAATTACAAACGCATCCTGCTTACGCGGTTGAAATTCATCGGCGACGTCGTGTTGACGACGCCGCTCATACGAACGCTGCACGACACGTTTCCCGAAGCGGAGATCTCGTATCTCGGCGAGAAGCACGCCGTGTCGCTCCTTGAACATAATCCGTTCCTCAGCGAGATCATTCCGGTGGATCTTTCCCATCCGACGATTGCGTCGCAGGTCTCGCTGTTTTCGCATCTGCATTCGCGGAAATTCGACTGCGTCATAGACCTGTTCTCGAATCCGCGCAGTGCGATCCTATCGTTCGCCACACGGGCATCGACGCGCGTCGGCGCCGACCGGCGCGGGAGGGGGAGACTCTACACCGTACGGATCACGGATGACGGCAGGCCCAAGTCGGCCATCGAATTCCACTACCAGTCGCTCCGCGCCCTCGGCATCGTGCCTCGATCGTTCACGACGGAGCTCTTCCTGACGGACGCCGAACGGGAATGGGCCGAGGCATATTGCGTCTCCCACGGCATCGCCCCGTCGCGGCGCTTCATCGCCCTTCAGTGCGGCGCCACATGGCCGGCGAAAATATGGGACAGGGACCGGTTCGCAGAGCTCGGTAATCGCTGCGCGAAAGAGCTCGGCATGGCCGTTGTGCTCACGGGCGGACCGAACGACAGGGAGATCGTCTCCCATGTGCACGGTCGTGTTCCGGGCTCGATCGAGGCCGTCGGCCTTCCGCTCCGGCGGCTCGCGGCACTCCTCGGGCGTGCCGGCGCGATGGTCTCGAACGATTGCGGCGCAATGCACATCAGCGTCGGTGTGGGAACGCCGACGATCGGCATCTTCGGCCCGGGCGAGGACAACATCTGGTTCCCGTATACGAAAAAACAGTACGGCGAGGATTCGCCGCACCGGGCGCTGCGCATGCACGTGCCCTGTCATCCCTGCCATCTGGACCTCTGCACACGGACGGGCGAGGGCTTCATGGAGTGCATGCGGCTCTTGAGCGTCGACGACGTGTTTCATGCCGTGAAGGAGATCGTGTAATGGCAAAATCTGTACAGGCCCCCGCCCCCGCGCAGGCGCCGATGATCGTCAGCGGAACCCTCTCGAGGATCATCTACCGCAACAACGACAACGGGTACCTCATCGGCGTGCTGAAGACGGACGACGGATCGATGACCGTTACGGGCTACATCATCGACCCGCGCGAAGGCGACGAATATTCAGTCACGGGGAAATGGACGACCCACGCGAAATATGGGAAGCAGTTCGCGGCGGATGTGTTCGAGGCGAAGGCGCCGACATCGGTGCACGGGATCGAGGAATACCTCGCCTCCGGTCTCATCAAGGGCGTCGGCCCGTCGCTCGCGGCGCGCATCGTGAAACAGTTCGGCGTCTCGACGCTCGAGGTGATGAACGACGATCCGCGCCGCCTGCTCGAGGTCGAGGGTGTCGGCGAGAAGAAACTCGAGTCCATTATCACCGCCACCGCGTCGATGCGCGAAATGCAGGACGTGATGCTCTATCTGAAGTCGCACGGCATCGGTACCGGCTACGCCATCAAGATCTACAAGACGTACGGACGCCAGGCCATCTCGGTGGTGCGCGAGAATCCCTTCCAGCTCATCGAGGATATCCCCGGCATCGGATTCCATATCGCCGACGGCATCGCCCAGAAAGTGGGAGTGGAGCAGAACAGCTCATACCGCATCGAGGCGGGCATGCGCTACGTGCTCGAGGAGGCATGCCGCACCTCCGGACACTGCTATCTTCCTCGTGAGGACGTTGTGACGCGCGCCGCCCAGCTCCTCATCGCCGACGAGGCGATCGTGGATGCGGCCGTCGACATCTGCGCACGCAACGGCGTGCTCGTCAACGACGGGAACGACATCTTCCCCGTGAAGCTCTTCGAGGCCGAAGACGAGATCGTCAAGAAGATCGAACGCCTCATGCGCAAGGGCGCGAAGCCGTTCAGCGAGACGAAACTGAAGGACCTGCTGCACGTCGTCGAGAAGCAGCGCGACATGACGTTCGGCGCTCGCCAGCGGGAGGCCGTCGTCCACACGCTTCTGGAGCCCCTCACAATCGTCACCGGCGGCCCCGGCACGGGCAAGACGCTGTGCGTGAACGGCATCATCGAGATCGCCGACGAGCTCGGCATCGACGTGCTCCTGTGCGCCCCGACCGGCCGCGCGGCGAAGCGACTCGCCGAAGTCACCGGTCGCGAAGCCAAGACGATCCACCGCCTGCTCGAATACGAGCCTCAGTCGGGACAGTTCCGCCGCACGAGCTCGACGCCCCTCGAGGCACACCTCGTGATCGTGGACGAAGTCTCGATGGTCGATGTGCCGCTCTTCGCGGCGCTCATCGACGCGATCGCGCCCGAATCGCAGCTCGCCCTCGTCGGCGACGTGGATCAGCTCCCGTCCGTCGGTCCCGGGCAGGTGCTGCGCGACCTCATCGACTCGAAACGCATACCGACGGTGAGGCTCGACACGATCTTCCGGCAGGCGGAGAAGAGCTCCATCATCACAAACTCCCACCGCATGAACCACGGCGAGTCGCCCGTGTTCGACGACGATTTCGAGTTCATCGACGAGTCCGACCCGCTGAAGATCCAGGCGGCGGTCGTCCGACTCTGCTCGAGCATCCTGCCCCATAACAAGCAGTACGATCCGTTCGAGGACATCCAGGTGCTCTCGCCCATGCACAACACGCCGGCCGGCGTGAAGGACCTCAACAAGGAACTCCAGCGCGTGCTCAATCCGCACGGGAGGCTCTGCTGGCAGGGCAGCGACAGGAAGTTCCTCCTCGGCGACAAGGTGATGCAGATCAAGAACAATTATGACAAGGAGATCTACAACGGCGACATCGGCCGGGTCACCGGCGTCGAGAAGGAGGACGGCGTGCTCCTCGTCGATTTCTACGGGAAGCGCGTCGAGTATTCGTTCGATCAGCTCGAGGAGCTCGTGCTCGCCTACGCCATGACGATCCATAAGAGCCAGGGCAACGAATTCAAGGCGGTGATCGTACCGGTGACGATGAGCCACTACATCATGCTCCAGCGGAACCTGTTCTACACGGCCGTCACCCGGGCACGCGAGCATCTCATTCTCGTCGGCGACAAGAAGGCCCTGGCCGTCGCACTGCGCAATGCCGATGTGCGCGAACGGCATACGAAACTGAAGCGGAAGCTCATCGATGCGCTTTAGGCGCTGCGCGGATTCCGGTTTGATTCTACGCGGTTATTTAGTATTTTAGTCATCTAGGATCAGATCGCATTGTTCCTTACCCCCGA
This sequence comes from Bacteroidota bacterium, assembly GCA_030824175.1. Lineage (GTDB taxonomy): Bacteria > Bacteroidota > Ignavibacteria > UBA10030 > UBA8401 > CAISDA01. The sequence continues at coordinate 4,904 of JAVBYH010000143.1, forward strand.
AGGGGGTTTCAGCAATTACGCGGTTACAGCTATTAGGAATTACGAGGACGCACGTTGGCTCAAACAATCAATATTCTGTTTATCGGCGACATCATCGGTAAACCCGGCTTTGAAGTGACTGAAATGCTCTTGAAGGGTCTCATCACGAAGCACAACATCACATTCTGCATCGTCAACGGTGAGAACACCACGGACGGAAAAGGCATTTCGGAAGAGGATTCGAAGAAGCTGTTCGGACTCGGCGTGCATGTGATCACCGGCGGCAACCATACATGGGACCGGTGGGATTCACGGAAGGTGCTCGGCTCCAACCGGAACATCCTCCGTCCGCTGAATTACCCGCGGGAGAACGGCGGCAACGGGTTCGTCATCTATGAACTTCCCGGGGGCGTCAAGGCCGCCGTGATCAACATCCAGGGGCGCACGTTCATGTATCCGCTGGACGATCCGTTCAGGACCGTTGAACACAC
>JAVBYH010000238.1 GCA_030824175.1 Bacteroidota bacterium
TGCAAAGGCCGATGCAAAGGGCGTGTTGAAGGTCGCCGGCACAGACTTCTCCTATACAATCAATCCGATCACGGAAGATGGTCCGGCTGTGCTCTTCAAATACATCGTCAACAAAGAGACGAAACGCGGCACAACGACTCCGATCGGCGTCAACACGCAGACGGTCGTCGACAGCAAACTGATGAACCTCGCCAGCGAAACTGCCGGCGGTGAAGCGGAGATCTCGCGCATGGGCGCGTCGGTTGTGACGGACTATGAACTGTCCCAGAACTATCCGAACCCGTTCAATCCGAGCACCGTGATCGAATATGCATTGCCGAAGGACAGCAAGGTTGACATCCGGATCTACAACGTCCTGGGTCAGCAGGTTGCAACACTCTTCAGCGGTGTGCAAACGGTCGGATACCATCAGGTTGACTTCAACGCGTCACAGATGAGCTCCGGTATCTACTTCTACACAATCAAGGCAAGTGCGGTCGCAGGCGGCGCGGACTTCCATGCGGTGAAGAAGATGATGTTGGTGAAGTAACTCGTAAGACGTAAAGAGACACAGTACGATGACGAACGGTGTGCAGCTTAACAATGCTGCACACCGTTCGTGTATTTTAAAGCCTCCCGGCGCCTCGGTATTTGCACCCAAAAAGAACTATATGGCGCACATGGTCAATATGGACCACTAAGATCCGGGTTTTTTCCCCGTTTTCGCGGAGAAAGAGCGTGAATTTGTGACGGGTACGGAGCGGGAATGGTGGCATATTATTTGAAGTATATTGGATGAGACCGACACGTCGGCGAATGTTGAACAGCAATGCAATGAGGGAATCATGCACACGAAAGCATCACTGGAACTCCTGATGAGCGAGATCGACGAGCTCTTCGAGCAGAAGAGCTACGCGAAGGTTGTGGAAGCCGTTTACCTTGTGGAGTCGCAGTACATACAGTCGATCGATGACAACCGGCTCTCGGCGCTCGAAGTGATCAAAGGGTTCAGTCAGCTGTGCCTCGAAAAGCTCGACGATGCGATGGTCAGCTTCGAGCTCGGGCTCAACCTGAATCCCGAGTCGAGCCAGGCGTGCGTCGGCCTGGGTGAGATCTTTTACCTCCGCTCGAAGGATGCGAATGCAAAGCTGATGTACGGCTGGGCGGTGAAGCTCGATGAGAACAATGCGGGCGCCCGGCGCGGTCTCGAAAAAGTGAATGCCGCGCTTGCGGCAGCCTGCGTAAGCGCATGATCGCGACGGAAAAATATCTCTCCCTGTGCATGATCGTGAAGAACGAGGAGCGCACGCTTGGCGCGTGTCTGAAAAGCGTCGCGGGAGTGGTCGACGAGATCGTGATTGTGGACACGGGATCCACCGACGCGACGGTTGCAATCGCCGAGTCGCATGGCGCGCACGTGCATTCGTTCCCGTGGAACGGCAGTTTTTCGGATGCGCGGAACGCATCGCTCGCCCGCGCCACGTGCGCGTACGTCCTGTACCTCGATGCGGATGAGCGGCTCGAGGACCGCGACCGCGACAGGCTTCGCGAGCTTGTGCGGCATCCGCAATCCGACGTCTATGAAGTGACAATCGTCAGCCCGATGACAGAAGGCAGGCGTATGAGCAAGTCGGTCTCCGATCAGCCGCGGCTCTTCCGCCGCGATCCGCGCTTTGAGTTTCGGTACCGCATTCACGAGACGGTCCTTCCGTCCGTCCGCGAGGCCGGCGGCACCGTGTCGAAAGCCGGTATCAGCATCCATCATGTCGGATACGACGTGCCGGAGGATGTGCTCGATCGGAAGAAACAGCGCAACTTTGAGCAGCTTGTGATCGATGTGCGGGAGCATCCGGCCGATACGTACGTGCTGAAAAAATATGCGCAAACGATGCTGGCCCTCGGCAAGCATGCCGAAGCCTCGGACCGGATCGGCCGTATGGTGCACGCGATCGACAGCGGGACCTGCGGAGATGTTCCCGCTTCGCGGCGCGCCGCCATGTATTGCCTGTACGCCGATGCGCTGATGAAGACCGGCGATGATGCCGGCGCCAGAGGCTGGGCGCTCGCATCACTCGACGTGCTTGCCGATCAGAACATGGCCCATTATTTTCTCTCGAAGATCTATGAACGTCTCGAACAGTACGACGACGCGCTGCGGCATCTCAATGCGATCGCGTTGCAGACGAAGGACGGTCCCGTCACGGCGGGGGAGGATGATATCACCCCCATTCCACAGGACGTCTGCTGCAAGAGGGCGGCGCTGTACCAGGCGATGAAGCAGCCGCAGCAGGAACGCCGCGAACTCGAGGCGGCGCTCCGCATCGACCCGAAGATGACGACGGCGCTTGTTCGTCTTGCCGTATGCATGGAACAGGAACACACATTCACAGAGGCGCTCTCGTTCATCACACGGGCGCGCGATACGGATCCGGCCGACGGCAACATTCTGTATTTCCGTGCGCGGATCCTGTATCAGATGGACCGGCATGACGAAGCGCTGCGCGACGCACGCGCGGCGTTCGAACTCGGCGAAACGGGCGATCCGCTGCTGCGTCTGTGGATCCGCGCGGCAAAAGAAAAAGGCCGTGAACGCGAGGCACTCCCGGCATTTGCGCTGATGACGCAACGGCATCCGGAAGCCGCGGATATGCTGATGTCATACATACAACAGCTCGTTCACAACAACGATCTTGCCGCGGCACTTGCGGCGATCGACAGATCGCTGCCGGTCGTGAACGACACGGCGATGCACCGGATACTTGCGGACATTCAATCGCAGCTTGCGATTGCGGCTCAGCATGCCTGATCGAAGGGCGGCGGCCGGGAATGAAGCACATCACACCTAACCATACGAATCGACCATGCAGACAACACCACACATGAAGGGAAAGACAGGTGCCCCGGCGTCCGCTCCGCTTCTTTCCCTATGCATGATCGTCAAGAACGAAGAGCGCGTGTTGGCGGACTGCCTCCAGAGCGTCCGCGGTGTCGTGGACGAGATCATCGTCGTGGACACGGGGTCGACAGACAGGACCGTGGAGATCGCACAATCGTATAATGCAAAAATTTTCCATTTCCCCTGGAATGGCAGCTTCTCCGACGCCCGCAACGAGGCGCTTGCGCACTGCACGTGCGCCTACGTGATCTATCTGGATGCCGATGAACGCCTGGAGACGCGAGACAGGGACCGGCTGAGGAATCTTGTGCGACGCCCCGGCGCCGACGCGTACGAAATAACCGTCGTCAGCAGGAGGACCGAGGGAAAGAGGGTGATCCGGAATACGTCCGATCAGCCGCGGCTCTTTCGGCGTGATCCGCGGTACCGGTTCCGATTCCGCATCCACGAAAGCATCCTCCCCTCGGTGCGGGAAACAGGCGGTGTCGTCGCAAAGGAGAACATCACGCTCCACCACGTCGGCTACGATATTTCCAACGAGGCGATGGAGCGGAAGCAGCTCCGCAACTACGAGCAGCTTGTGATCGATGTGCAGGAGTATCCGTACGATCTCTTCGTGCTTAAAAAATTTGCGCAGACCCTTGTCGCCCTCGGAAAAACCGCCGAGGCCGCGGAACAATTGAACGACATCCTGAAGCGGATCGACAGCGGACGGTGCGGCGACGTCTCCCGCCCGACGCGGGCCGCCTTCTGCAATCTGTATGTCGATGCGCTGATGAAGACAGGCGATTTCGTGGGAGCGCACTTTTGGGCGAGCGAATCCCTTCGCACGCTGAAGGCACAGAATGCGGCCCGCTTCTATTTGACGCTCATCAATGAACGCCTCGAAAAATTTGACGAGGCCCTGGTGCACCTCAATGCGATCGTGCTTCAGAAAAAAGACGAAACCATACCGGTTGCCGAAGACGATGTCATGCCGACGCCACAGGATGTGTGCTATAAACGCGCGACGCTCTATCGTGCAATGAAGAAGCCGTTGGACGAGCGGCGCGAGCTGGTCTCGGCGCTCCGGTTCGAACCCGGAATGACCGCCGCCCTTCATGATCTCGCCGCATTTATGGCCCGGGAAAAAAATTTCATACAGGCATTATCCCTTATCACAAAAGCGCGAGAGACGGACCCTTCCAACGGGAGCGTCCTGCATCTTCGCGCATTGATCTTATTCCAATTACAGAGAAAGGAGGAGGCATTGCACGACGCCGCACTGGCCTTCCGGTGTGGAGAAACAGGAGATGCGCTGCTCGTGTTTTGGATCCAGGCAGCAAAAGAGGCGGGGAAAGAAACGGAGGCCCTTCCCGCGTATGCGCTCATTGCCGAACGACATCCCGACGCGGGAGACATGGTGATAGCGTATATTCAGCAACTGGTGCAGGCACGGGATCTCGCGACGGCGATTGCCGTCATCGAACGATCGCTGCCGCTGGTCAATGATGCGTCCCTCCGCACCGTGTTGAAGGCGATTTATGCCAAACTGGCCCCCGTTGCGGGCAATCTCCTAAGCGTGTAAATACGAATGAAAAAAAGATTAAAGTATTCGATATGTGTGCCGATAATTAAACCAAGAGAGAAACAAACACAATCGGGCACGGAAGCCCACAATTTATACACCAATACAACACGGAGGTAGTATCATGGCAATGTCAAACGGTTCCCGCATCAATACCAATATTCAGGCGTTAAATGCGTACAATGCATTGAATTGGGTTTCTCAGCAGCAGGGTGTTCATCAGCTTCGCCTGGCAACGGGTAAGCGGATCAACTCTGTCGCGGATGATGCATCCGGCTACACAATTGCAAAGCAGATGGAAGCACGCTCACGCGTGTATGCTGCTGCGCTGAACAATGTCGGTGATGCAAAGAGCTTATTGTCCACGGGTGAAGGCGCCCTGCAGACGGTTCGCGATCTGATCATCCAGGCGCAGGAAAAGATCGCAAGTGCATACAACCCGGCAGCCGATAAAAACGCGATTGCGAACGATATTCAGCAGCTCGGCATCGAAATCAACGATATCGTCGGCAATACGAATTTTAACGGCACATCCCTTCTGACGGGCTCAGGCGGATACAGCGGCGTCTTCCAGGTCGGTTATTCGACAAGTGAAACGGTGACCGTTGCATTCGACGGCTCGGCGGTCGACGGCGGTTTGGCTTCTGTGACCTCGGCGTCCCTGACAGAATCTACGATCGCTGCAACGTCAACCGCGCTGGCGACGGCTGCGACGAATGCTGAATCGGCACTGCAGAAGATCGGTTCGCTCATCCAGCGTCTCGACGTGAAAGAGCAGAACCTGAACAGTGCGATCACAAACATCGATGCGGCGCAGAGCCGCATCATGGATGCGGACGTGGCGATGGAACAGGTGAAGGTGACGAAGCTGAACATCCTGCAGCAGATGGGCGTCGCCCAGCTGTCGCAGGCGAACTCTTCGCCGCAGCA
>JAVBYH010000145.1 GCA_030824175.1 Bacteroidota bacterium
ATACCAGAAAGGGCTGCTGGCGTACCGCCAGCAGCCCTACTCTAAAGATCACCCTGACCAACAAATACTTTCTTCGTCTCGGGTTACTCAGCCTTACCGATACATATCGTTTAGTTTCTCAACGTTTACGAACCGCCGTATACGGACCCGTACGTACGGTGGTGTGAGAGGACGGCAGGTAAAGTAATTACCTGCCTCCTACTCGATTGCCGGAATCCCGGGAATTCCGTATATTGGTTTCACTGTTCAATGAAGGACCACTCACTTTTAGACAGGATGCTTCGCATGCACAATCTCAAAGACCTGCCCACGGGGGCCGACGCGCCGCGCGTCGTGAACGCCATCATTGAAATACCCAAAGGCAGCCGCAACAAGTATGAGTACGACATCGCCCTCGGAATCATGAAGCTCAGCCGCGTCCTCTACTCGTCCATTCACTATCCGGCGGCGTACGGCTTTGTGCCGGGCACGCTCTGGGACGACGGTGATCCTCTGGACATCCTCATCCTCATCAACGAGCCCCTTGCCACCGGCGTTCTCGTCGAGGCGAAACCCATCGGCATCCTTCGCATGCGCGACGAAAAGGAAAACGACGACAAGGTGCTTGCCATCGCCCTCAACGATCCCACCTACCGGTCGATGCGCGACATCAAGGATGTGCCCGAACATATGCTCCTGGAGATCGAACATTTCTTCCAGACATACAAGAAGCTCGAACATAAACATGTGGAAAGCCTCGGCTGGGACAATGTACTCTCGGCGCAGGATTCGGTCCGCCGCTCGCAGGAGCTCTACAAGAAGTCGCTCAAAAAACGGGCGGCGAAAAAAACGTAACACACCGCCGACCTCCCCCATGGAACGTACCGCACGGTAGATTGTTGAATTCTGTATGACGCCGGCATGCCGCCGGCCTGAATTCAACACATCATCCCAATGCGGAGGCCGTATGAGATTCGTTCGTGTACTGAGTGCGTGTGTATTCACAATCCTCCTTGCTCTTCCTGCGTTTGCGCAGGTCAATTATGCCACACAGATACAACCCATTTTCGATGGGCACTGCATCGGCTGCCACGGATCGGCGACATCGGGCGTGACGCTTGCGAGTTATGCAGAGGTGATGGCGAGCGTCGGTTCGCAGTATGGCACAAAGGTTGTCATCGCGGGGAACGGAACCGCAAGCCCGCTCTATGACAAGGTTGCGAACGCGGCGCCGCAGAAAGGCTTCCGCATGCCGCGAGGCGGTCCGGCGCTCAGTGATGCGCAGATCCTCCTCATCAAAAACTGGATCGATCAGGGTGCCCTGGCTTCGCCGCCAACCGGTGTGGCCAGAAAAACGGCGAGTGTGGCGGATGAATACGCATTGTCGCAGAATTATCCGAATCCGTTTAATCCCGCGACGAAGTTCAATTTTTCGATCCCGACCGCGCAGTTCGTGACGATCACGATCTTCGACATCACCGGCCGCGTCGTCGACACGCCCGTGAAACGGTCGATGGAGGCGGGAACCTACACGATCGAGTGGAACGGCGTCGGCCTGCCGAGCGGATTGTATTTCTATCAGTTTCGTGCTGGGGGCGCACTCGCCGCAACGGCATTCACCGCCACGAAGAAGCTGATCCTGCAAAAATGAGTGCCGCTCTATCGTTCCGTACACACCGCCGGGGTGTGGTTACTGCGCCCCGGCGGTGTCATCCCTCCGCTTTTCCGCTTCCCGTCTACTTGCACATTATTCGCTTCTTTATTAGTTTAAAAAGGCTCCACAATAATTTTGATGTAGAAGTGCCCGCGTATTGACGATTGTATTGGAACACGGTGTATGTTGACGGATACGGAAAAACACTACCTGCTCGATGTGGCTCGGCATGCACTGAAGGAGGAGATTTGCGGCAGCGGGGAGGCCCCGCCCGCACTCGTCGCCACTCCCACGATGTCACGGAAATATGGCGCGTTCGTGACGCTGAATGAGGGCGACGAGCTGCGCGGATGTCTGGGACTCCTTGAATCGGACCTCCCGCTTCCCGCGACGATAGCGATGATGGCGCGGAGGTCGGCCACCGAAGATCCGCGCTTCCCGGCCGTATCGCCGGACGAAGTGGACGGACTCGCTATCGAACTGTCCATCCTTTCACCGTTCGCGAAAATTGCTTCCGAGACCGACATCATGATCGGGACGCATGGCCTGCTCATTCAGCGCGGCATGAAGCGCGGCCTCCTCCTTCCGCAGGTCGCCGTGAAACATCATTTCACCGTCACGCAGTTTCTCGAAGAGGTGTGCATGAAGGCGGGCCTGCCGCGGCGCGCATGGATGGATCCGGAGACCGAGCTCTTCACCTTTACCGCCGAAGTGATAGAGGAAGGTGACCGATGACGATCGCCGCGGATGTGCGTCAGCCGGCCGTTGCAGGCATCTTCTATGCCGGCACGGCACGTGAGCTTCGCGACGACGTCGGAACGTACATGCGCGGAGCGGTTCCCCCCGCCGTTCCCGGTACGATCATCGGCCTCGTCGTACCCCACGCCGGGTATATGTACTCAGGCGCCACAGCCGCTCACGCGTACGCCCTCCTGAAAGGGCTCGCGGTGGACGCATGCATCCTCGTGGGACCGAGCCATCAGGAATATTTTTCCGGCGTCAGCGTGTATCCCGGCACGGCCTATGCAACGCCCCTCGGCCGCACGGCGATAGACACGGACCTCCGCAACGCGCTGCTTGCGCACTCGCCAATCGTGCGCGCGTCTGTCCAGGGCCATCGGGGTGAGCACTCTCTCGAGGTCCAGCTCCCCTTTATCCAGTCCGTGCTGCCCGACGTGCCGATCCTCCCGCTTGTGATGGGGGAGCAGAGTCCGGCGCACTGTTTCGCGCTGGGCGAGGCGCTCGGTGCCGTCGCGAGGGGCCTCACCGTGGTGCTCATCGCGAGCTCCGATCTCTCTCACTTCCACACATCGGCCGAGGCGCGTGCGCGGGACGCTGATGTCATCACACTCATCGAACAGTACAACACGGCGGACCTCATGACGCACATCGATACGCGCGAGTGCGAGGCGTGCGGAGGGGGACCGATCGTGGCGGTGATGACAGCCGCGCATCTGCTCGGCGCCCGCCGCGCGACAATCCTCCATGCCTGCAACTCCGGCGACATCACGGGAGACATCGATCGCGTCGTCGGGTATTGTTCGGCCGCACTCTGGAAGGCCGCGTGAAGCCGCCCATAACGATCATTGGCGCAGGCGCCGTCGGCACATCACTCGCGCTCGCGCTGCACGCGGGGCAGTACCCCATCCGCTCGATCCTCAGCCGCACCGCGGCCGCCGCAACGGAGCTTGCCACGCGTGTGGAATGCGGCGACGCGGCCGGACTCGACGATATGCGCCTGCCCTCGGACGGCGTGGTGTTCATCGCCGTGCCGGACGATGCGCTCCCTGAGATTCTCGCCCGGCTCTGTGCGGCACATGCGCACGCGGAGCGGCATCCCGACTCTGCCGGCCTCGCTGCGCCGGAGGGGGATGATTGCGGGCCTGTCGTGCTGCATACATCGGGCGCACTCCCGGGAGACATCCTCGCGCCCTTGCGGGAGTTCAATGCCTCGGTTGGATCGTTCCATCCGCTCATGCTCTTCCCGCGTGGCCGTTCGACAGGAACGGAGTTTACCCTGTGTCCCGTTGCCATCGAGGGTGACGTCCGCGCCGCCGCCGCCGCCCGGGAGATCGCCCGTTCCCTGAATTCCAGGGCGTTTTCAATTCGGCCCGAAAAAAAAACACTCTATCACATTGCCGCTGTTTTCGCAAGCAATTATTTCGTAACTTTGTTATCTGTCGTCGAGCGCACGGGAACGGCCGCCGGACTGCCCCGCGAGGAGATTGTAACGCTCTTCGAGCCGCTTCTCCGGCAAACACTGGATGCCGTGCTCCGTACAACTCCTCATGGCGCGCTCACCGGGCCGATCGCGCGGAACGACCGCGACACTATCCGCAGACACCTCGATGCGCTGCGGGACATCGGCGACGAACGGACACTCTCGCTCTATATCGAACTCGGACTCGCGACGGCGCGTCTTGCGAAGGAACATGAATGAACGCTGATCTTCATACGCATACGTATCTCTGTAAACATGCAGACGGCTCGGCCGAGGACTATGTCCGCGCCGCCGTCGCCCGCGGCTTTTCGATGATCGGGTGCACCGACCACGCTCCCATGCCCGACGATTACGACGCCAGGCACAGGATGTCCTTCGAACAATTTCACTCGGTGTACAAACCCGCAGTGCTCGAACTCCGTGAAAAATTCAAGGACGTCATCGACGTGAAGTTCGGTGTGGAGGGGGATTTTTTCCCCGGCACCGAAGACTGGGTGCGCGACTTTCATGCCGCCAATGACTTCGACTACGTCATCGGCTCGGTGCACTACCTCGGCGAATGGGGCTTCGACAATCCCGTCTTCGTGCACAAATACGACGAGGCGAACATCGACGAGATCTACGAGCGGTACTTCGACCACATCCGCCGCTCCGCCGAATCGGGCCTCTTCGATATCATCGGCCACTGCGACCTCGTGAAGAAATTCGGGCATCGTCCCACGCGCAACATGGACGAGATCGTCCGCGAAACAATGAAGGCGGTGAAGGCGAGCGGCATCGTCGTCGAGATCAACACGTCGGGACTGCGCAAGCCGGTCGCCGAGATGTACCCGGGCGAGAGCATCCTGAAGATCGCACACGAACTCGGAATCCCGCTCACACTCGGCTCCGATGCGCATACGCCGGAGGATGTCGGCCGCGACTTCGACAAGGCGCGGGCGCTCATCGAACGTTATGGCCGGGGCATGGTGAGCGTCTTCACGCGCCGCCAGCGCACCGAAGTGAGGATCGTTTGATGCGTCGCACGGACATCCGCGTGTTCGCGATCATCGGCCTTACCGCGGTCGCCGCGGGACTCGGCTACTACCTTTTCACGCATTCCTCCGACGCCGCTACGGAGCGAATGGAAGCGCTCTTCACATCGCCGGAAGAACTGTCGATTGCGCGCGTGCGCTCGATCGTCGATACGACGGCTCTCCTATTGGGGGCCCCGAGACGATATCTCGCGCGCAGGAACGGTACGGATTCGGGGCGAGTCGTGCCGGAATCGTCCATGGGCGTTCCCGCCGTGTTCGACGAGCTCCGGCTGATACGCGCGCTCACAGACTCATTGCGCGGCGCGGGGTGGACGGCCGCCGCCACGAAAAATCTCAAGGAAAAAACAACGACGATCCGCATCCGGGATCGGGACCACACATGCGTCTATCGATGCATTCTCTATAGAAAGGAGCTGCCGTTATCGCTACTAAAGAAGAATTAGCCGTGATGGACAAGATCGTTTCGCTGGCCAAGCGC
>JAVBYH010000226.1 GCA_030824175.1 Bacteroidota bacterium
GGAAGACGCCGAATAATTTATGCACGTACTGCATGTCGAAGCCGGCTCCGTTATCCTTCACATAGTACGTCGATACACCGTCGATCCACCGCTGGCCGATCTCGATCGTCGGCGAATGCGATCCGCGCGTGAACTTCAGCGCGTTCGAGACGAGGTTTGTCCACACCTGCTTCATGAGCACCAGGTCGCCGCTGCAATCCGGCATGTCCTTCACTTCAACGATAAACGAGACCCTGTCTTCCGGCGTCATCAGCTCATCAAGCGAGGCGCGGGCGAGCGCCGTCATGGCGACCGAGCGGAGCTGAAACTGCTGCCGGCTCAGCTGTGAAAATTTCAGGAGGTCGTCCACAAGAACACCCATGTGGCTCGAATTTTTCGCAATGAGCTGCAGGTACCGCACGAGGTCTGCCGGCAGCCCCTTCGTATATTCCTCCATGATGATCCTGCAGAATCCGTTGATCGCGCGCAGCGGCGCCCGCAGGTCGTGAGACACCGAATACGAGAACGCGCCGAGCTCGTTGTTCGCCGCCTCAAGCTCCCGCGTCCGGTCCTGCATGAGCTGGTCGGCGATCTTCTTCGGCGTGATGTCCCGTATCGCGCTCATCACAAGGATCCCTTCATCGGTCTTCAGCGGACTCAGGCTGATCTCTACGGGAAACTGGGACGAGTCCTTGCGCAAGCCGAAGAGCTCGAGACCCATGCCCATGGACCGCGTGCGGGGCTGGGAAAAAAAATCGGTCCGATGCCCCACGTGCGGAGCGCGGAACTTATGGGGGAGCAGCATCTCCAGCCCTTTGCCGGTCAATTCGTCGTGGGCGTATCCGAAGAGTGCCTCGGCCTGTATGCTGGCGAAGATGATGCTGCCGTCGGCATTCACGATGACGATCCCGTCCGGAGTGGAATCCAGCACTTCCCCGTACCTCGTCCGGATGAGGTGAGCGGCTCGGTGCACTTGCTCATCTGTGGTGTGCATGCGTACTCAGTTTAAAAATTGCTCACATCGCGTTTGTCGAGGAGCAGCCAATGAAATCCGACAAGGGGCATGATGCGGCTGAACTGTTCGAAGTCGAACGGCTTCACGATGTATTCATGTACCCCGAGCGCTTGGCACCGGCTGAAGTCGGCATCGTTGTTCGACGATGTCATGACAACAACGGGGATCGACGCCGTCGCGGTATGCGAACGGATCTTCTGGAGAATCTCGATCCCGTCGACCTTCGGAAGTTTCAAATCGAGCAGGATCAGCTTGGGGACCACATCGTGCGGGCCTCCGGGGGGCACATCGGCAGGAAAAAGAAACTGCAGGGCCTCCACGCCGTCCCGTACCACATGGATTTTGTTCGTCACGTTGCCCATGCGCAGTGCATGGAGCGTCAGTTCCACGTAACTCGGGTCATCCTCCACAACGAGGATCTCCACGGCACGACGCTCTTCCACATGGCAGCGTTTGTTCACCGTGATGAGTTCCAGACGCCGATAATCGTCGCTCTCGAGACGAGCGAACAGGGTGGACATCGGCACTTCGAGCGCCGTCGCCAGTTTATGGATGCTCTCGAGCGAGAGATTCCGCTTCCCGTGTTCGACGTCTGTCAGGTATGTCCGGTGCAGGTGAGCGCGGTCGGCCAATTCCTCCTGCGATAAGTTTTTACCGATGCGCATCCGACGTATGATGATCCCGAATCTCGACCTGATGGCCGTTATGTCGTTCATATGTATGTCCATACAGCATGATAGAGTTATTTGCGATATCAATCCACAGACGATAAGCGACATCCTCCAAGCGCGGTCGATCCTGAACGTACGCATCATGAGCGGCTGCCGGAGGAGGAGTGCTTCTCTATAACATCGATCGTCACGACATTGTTACCGAGGGGATTGCACCGACGGACGCTGAGTCCCGGCGGGTTTTGAATTTTACGCGGCGAAGGGTATATTGTAGCCATGATCATCCATGGAAAGACACACAGGTCATGACAATACGAACTTCCATTCTCTCGCTTATACTCGGCTTCGCCCTCGCCGTGCCGCATGCGACGCCCGCCCAATCAACACAAACCGTCGTCCGCCTGTGGGACCAGGGGGCGCCGGGTTTCGAGGACCGGAAGGACGAACCGGAACTCGCCCGCGACTGGTGGGTGAAGAACATACACAATCCCTCGCTCACTGTGTTTCAACCGCCGGCAGACAAGGCCACAGGGTGCGCCGTCGTTGTCGCGCCCGGAGGCGGACTCTCGGGGCTCGTCTTCAATGCGGAAGGGAAGGAGACGGCCGGGTTCCTCACGTCGATCGGTGTCACCGCATTCGTCCTGAAATACCGGCTGCCGCGCGAGGACAATTCCCCGTACACGCTCGAGCACGTTCGGCAGGATGCGCAGCGCGCGGTGCGCATCATACGGACGCGTGCCGCGGAGTTCAGCATCGACCCCGCGCGTGTCGGCATGCTCGGATTCTCCGCGGGCGGCACGGTCGTCATGCTCGCCGCATTCTCCGGCGGCGAGGGCGATCCCGCTGCACCCGATCCGGTGGATCGCGCGAACGGCCGCCCCGATTTCGAGATGATGGTGTATCCCTGGGGCACCGTACCCGATTCCATCCCCGGCGACGCACCTCCCGCTTTCCTCCTGTGCGCGAACGACGATGACTACGCGTGCGACGTCGTTACAATCGACCTCCTGCAAAAGTTCCGTGCGGCGAAGGTGCCTGTCGAGGCACATTTTCCCGCCCACGGCAAACACGCATTCAATATGGGCACCCGGTCCGATTACCTCTCCGTGCGCAACTGGCCCCAACGCATGGCCGACTGGCTCCGCGACAGCGGCTACATCGGCGCCGAACCAGCCCCAAAACGCTGACAACACAAGGCGCGATGTCACTGAGTAGGCGATCTCTGCATGAAATGCATGTAGTATTATTGATGACAAAAAAATCATATGATAATATGACAACAGTTTATGTTGAAAATGTCTACACTATGGGGTGAACTCCATACCCCATTAACGACATTTCAGGCCGCCACATGAAATTATCGTACGCACTTCTTCTTCTCGTCCTTTTCTCGTCATCAGCCGCCCAGGTCAAAACATGGAAACAAACATCTGCGGCAGATTTTTCACAGGGAAGTTTCGATCGGGTCACCGTGCCGCCAGGCGCGGACGGTGAACTTCGTTTCATCCATCCGTTCGTGCAAACCGCCAAAGATTCCCTCGACTCCGCGGTACCGAAGTGTGTCGGATTCGATGATGCCGGAAATTATCTCCACGGATGGATCACGACGAGGATGGTATACGTCCGGAAATACAACGCGTTCCATCAGCCGCTCAGCGATGTGATCCGCGTCGATCTGAACGCACGCGCGCAGAACAGCGACGTCGCACTCGCATTGCTCAACGACGGGCGCTGCGTCGTCGGATGGGTCGAGTCCTCCGATTCCGTCATGGTCTCCGCATATCCCGCGCCGCGCTTCTGCCAATTTTTTACCGCTGCCATGGAAAAGTCGGGCGCTCCCGTCCGCGTCTTCAAACTCAACAACGCCACGAATACGCCGCCCGCCGTCATCGCCGATCAGAGGAACCGCCGCTTCCTCATCCTCGGTAACGAGTACCTCGGGACGAACTGGTTTCAGGAATTCGGAATGTTCTTCAGTGCGTCGGGTATCAAGCTGCGCGACTCCGTGAAGATCGTGCCGTCCGATGTTCCGGTAGGGCATTACAGCATGCACGGCGCATGCCGCAACGGCGTCTTCGCCTTCGCGTGGATCAATTCAACCGACGGCATGGGACCCAACGACATCCATTTCGCGCTTGCGGATTCGAATGCGATTCTCACCACAATCCCGGTGCAGGTGAACGACAGTCTTCAACAGGGAAATACCGGCATCCCGGCGTTCGACGATGCAGGCAACAGCTGCGTCACATGGACGTGGAGTCCGGGATACACGCCCGGTCCTCCGTCTATCGTCTTCTGCCAGGCATTCGACACGGTGGGGAGACGGCTCGGCGATGTCGTGCGGATGACAACGCTCGCCGCGGGCTCTGTCTACTGGCAGCATGTATCATCAGCGAACGCGGGCTTCAGGTTGACGTATGCCCTTGGATTCAGCAACGGCCAGCCCGAAACAATCCATGCGTCCTCGTGGAAAGTATTTCCCGTCACTTTCGGGAATCATCTCTCGGCCATTTTCGACGCCGGCAGCCTGCAGACGGACTACGGGCAGCTCTCATGGGAAGGCATCATGCCGCCGTCGACGCGGTTGAAATTCCAGGTTCGCGCCGCCGCGGCGAAAGAGGAGATCCCGTCGCTCCCATGGATGGGGCCGTCATCGGCGTCCGATTATTTTCTGGCGCCGACAGGCGAGTCAATCCATCCGTCGATGGACGGGAAGCGGTACATGCAGGTGCGGACGATCCTCGAGGCGGATTCGAACGGACAGACCCCGATCCTGCACGGTGTGAGCGTCACCTACACAACCGGGGATAACGACGTGCCGCTGGCAGTCACGAACGCTGCCGCGCAGGGCGAACATCGCCGTGTCGTGCTCGCATGGCAGAAGAGTCCGACGCCGGATGTCCGGACATATCGCGTGTATCGTGCACTCGACGCCGAACCGTTCAACGGTGAACCGTTCGCAGTGCTCCCGGCCCAGGCGGCCGCGTTCGTCGATTCATCGGTCGCGTACGACTCGACGTACAGGTACGGCATCGCGGCCGTCGACAGCTCGTTCAATGAAAGCCCGGTGATGGAGACCGATGTCGTCTCTCCGAAAGCGGCGACTGTATACGTGTCGCAGTCAGGTTCCTCACCGGAAGACGGCACGATCATGAAGCCGTTCCTGTCGATCAACAATGCGCTCGCGTACGCATTCCGTGGCGATACGATCCTCGTGCTGCCCGGCGAATATGCGGAGGACGTTGTGCTCGCACCGGGCATCGCGCTTATTGGCAGCGGCGCGCCGGTGACGAAAATCATATCATCGAGCGCTGCGGGCGCGCTGAAAACGGCGCCTCACTGCCTCGTGAAGGGATTCACATTCCTCGTCACGCGCGGCATCGTCGGCGGAGGCGACGACGTCACGATCACCGAAAACATCCTCATCCATCAGGGATCCGGTATGGAGGTCGGCATCGTCACAGGGATCTATGAGCGTGTCGTGATCAGCAAAAACATCATCATGAACTTCGGTGTGGGCATCCAGGCACGCGCATTCCCCACATCGCCGAAAACCATGATCATGATCCGCAACAATATTCTGTACGGGCCCATGGGAGTCTCGCAGACAAGGCGAACGGCGGAGTTCTATAATAACACGTTCATCGTCACCGG